>JBDSFL010000297.1:0-5122 GCA_039919545.1 Thermoanaerobaculia bacterium
CAGCGCATTGTTCGACTGCACACGGCCCGCGGCGAAGCTGATGGCCGTGGCGGTGGGTGTCGGGCTCCCGAGAGCGAAGATCTTCAAGACTCCTGAGGCGCCGGGGTTCACCACGGCGATGTTCGCCACGGCTACCTTGGCATCCGACGGGATGCCGCATTGCCCCGAGAGCGTAAAGACACGCACCGCGTTCGCGGCGAGCGCCGGGGCGCCGTAGGGTCCGGCGGCATTCCGCGTATCCGCGACGCGGCAAGGCACGACGCTGTAGAAGCCGGCGGTCGCGGTCGCGCCCGCCCTCAGCTCCCACGCGCCCCGGCCGTGCGTGCCGAGGCGCACCAGCGTGCCGTCGTCCGAGATCCGGATGTCCTGTGCCGACGAAGCGGGCAGGCCGTTGCCGAAGATCGCCCACGAAGCGCCCGCGTTCGTCGAGCGGTACACGCCCACGTCCGTGCCCACGAAGAGATCGTTCGAATCGGTGGGATCGACGCGGACGACCTGGGCCGCGAAATTCGGGAGCCCGGTTGCGCGGATCGTCCAGCTCGTCCCGCCGTTCGTGGTGCGGTAGACGGAGTTTCCGGTGGTGCGTGCGAGCGCCACGTACATGACGCTGCCGGTCGGGTCGAGCGGATCGATCTCGATATTGTTGATGTTGGTGCCGGCGGGGAGGCCTGTCGTCTTGAGCGCCCATGTCGTCCCGCCGTCGGTGGACCGGAAGAGGCTCGCGAACTTGGTGGCGACCAGGATCTGGCTGTTCGCGCGCGCCACGGCCACGGTGTTGATCGTCGTCGAGGTGGACCAGGTCGACCCGTCCGTGGTGGTGGTCGGAAGAGCCGCCCAGGTGGGTGTCGTCGGCAGGGCGACCCCGCCGTCCGTCGTCCTCCAGACACGGTACGAGCCTGTGTAGAGCGTGGTAGGCGTGGTCGGGTCCATGGTGAGCACGGTCAGGAACGGGAGCGCGGAGGCGTCCGCGCCGGCATAGGCAGGCGTGATGATTCCCCATGTGGGAGCGGCCGCTCCGACGTTCGTGGAGCGGCGGAGCAGGCCGTTCTGGATCGTGGCGTACCCGAACGTGCCGCTGAGGGCCGTGTCGAAGCCATCTCCGGAGACGGCCGGCGCCCACGTCGTCCCTCCGGCGTCCTGCCTCAGCACGGTGCCGTTGTCCTGGGCGCCCGCGAGGACGCGATTCGGATTCGCGGAGTCGATGGCGACCGTGTAGAACTGCCGTGTCACGAGGCCGATGTTCCGCGGAGTGGCCGTGGTCAGGTTGTCCGTCGAGGAATAGATGCCCCCGTCGTTGGCCACGAACAGGGTCGAGCCTTGATAGCGCAGCTCGTGAACATCCGTGTGCGCGCCACCGCCCACGTTTCCCCATGTGGTCCCGCCATCCGTCGTGCGGACGTACGCCGTTCCGCCGACGGTGACGATGCTGGCATTCGTGGGAGACACGACGGTCGTGTTGTTGTACCAGGACTGGTCGGCGAAGAACGTGTTCAACGGGCTCACGCCGCTCATCCCGGGAAGGTCGGTCCAGCTGTCCCCCCCGTCGGTCGTCTTGTAGATATGCGCAACGGCCGAGGCGGGCGCCGCTTTGATGGAGGTCGAGGCGAAGAGGATCAGCGGACTCGTGGGAGCCATGGCGAGCGAGAGACGTTCGTACAGCGGATCGGGCACGGTCACGGGAAGCCCGACGCTCTTGTCGGCCCACGTCGCGCCGAAGTCGGTCGACTTCAGCACGCGCGAGGCGCTCGACGCGCACGCGAAGCCGCACCACGTGGCCGCATAGAGGATCGACGGGTCGGTTGGATGGCGCACGACGTCCGTCACGTTGCGATAGGTGGCGTTCGCGATGACGGACGTGAAATTCGTGCCGCCGTCCGTGGAGCGGAAGCCGCCGTTGTTGGTCCCCACGACGAGCTCGAGCGGGTTGGTGGGATGCACGGAGATGCGGAAGAACTGCGTGGCCACGACGGACGCGGGGAGGATCCAGCTGCTCCCTCCGTTGGTCGATTTGAGGAAGCCGATTCCGGGAATGAAATCGAATGCGTAGCCGCCTTCGCCGCTCCCGAGGTAGACCACGTTCGGATCGGACGGGGCGAGCGCGAGCGCGCCCACCGAGAGGTCCGAGAGCGCGTCGGTGAGGGGCGTCCACGTCACACCTGTGTCGGTCGTCTTCCACGCGCCGCCGTCCGCGGCTCCCGCGTAGAGCGTGCCGGCAGCCGTCGGGTGCGGCGCGAGCGCGGTCATGCGGCCGGCTCCATTGGTGGGCCCGATCGAGACCCACGTGTCCAGACCGATGGTCAGAGGGTGAATGCTGCGCCTGCGCTGGTAATCCTGGCGGACCTGCTCGAGCCGCTGAACGGGGTCGATCCGGCCCCCCTCGCCGTGACGGATGACGTAGTGCCGCACCCTCTCGAGGATCTGCTCGGGCCCGTCGTCCTCGTCCTCGGGTTCGGCCGGCAGAGCCCAGATGGCTCCCGAGCTCGCGAGCACGGCACCGAGCAGGAGCGCCCGGGCGAAGAAGAGCATCGATCGTGTGCGCAGTGTTCTGCGCGAAGCAGGAAGACTAAGACCGCCCGAATCACCGCTCATTCTTCAAAGCCTCTTGGGCTCGAGCGCAAGGCTCGTGCCTGCCACGCGCCGCCACGCCCTGTGACCCGCATCACCGGAGCGGATGGCGGGCCGCCAAAATTTCGAGGTTCCCCTCGCATCCGGAGCGCATTTCCACCCCCGGCATTTCGCTCAGCTCGGACGTCGGGGAGGAGGGCCCTCTCCACCGGGGCGCCGTTCGCCGTCGCCGCCTGGACGCTGAGGCCGGTACTCGTCCGGCGTCAGCTTCCCATCCCCGTTCCGGTCCAGCTTCCTGAGCGCGACCGACGCGTTGGCAATTTCCGCCGCATCGATGGTGCCGTCGCCGTTGGCGTCGAGCGCAGACACGAGCGGCGGGTGCGGCATACGCCCCTCGCCGCCGTCGCGCCCGCCTGGCGGGCCGCCCTCACCGGGAGGGCGCTGGGCCAGCAGCGCGGTCGACGAAAAAATGAGGGCGAGGGTCAGGCGGCAGCTTTTTCTCATGACCTCACGATGGGGCCGCTCGAGAGAGAAGTCTTCATGAGGGTGCAATCTCTCTGTAACGCATGTAAATGACGGCCCCGCGCGAGCGCTCGCCGCCTCCTACAATCGCGCCATGAAATTGCGCCTTCTCATCGCTGGCTCGGCGTTCCTGCTCGCATCCCCGGCCCTGAGCGCGCCGGCCGCCCCCCGCCGCTTCGCCGTCCTCGAAGCGTCCATCCCCGAGATGCAGAAGGCGCTCGCCGAAGGGCGCGTCACCTCACGCGAGCTGGTGACGCAGTTCCTCGCGCGGATCGCCACTCACGAGGATCGCCTCAACGCCGTCATCAGCGTCAACCCCGAGGCGCTGAACGAGGCGGATGCGCTCGACCTGGAACGCAAGTCGGGCCGGGTGCGCGGACCGCTGCACGGAATCCCCATCGCGCTGAAGGACAACATCCAGACGAGGTACCTGCCCACGACGGGAGGCGCGCTCGCGTTCGATGGCTTCGTCCCGCCTCACGACGCGACGCTCACGAAGAACCTGCGCGACGGCGGGGCGATCATCCTGGCCAAGACCCAGATGACCGAGCTGGCCAACTGGGTTGCCGCCATGCCCGGCCCGATGCCCAACAACTACAACGGCTTGAACGGCTACGGCTACAACCCGTACGACCCGCGACGCGATCCGCGCGCGGAGACCGGTGACGGCCGCCCCGTGCTGAACACCGGCGGCTCCAGCTCGGGCGCCGGCACGGCGGCGAGCTTCTGGGCGGCCAGCGTCGGCACCGAGACCTCGGGCTCGATCCTCAGCCCCGCGAGCCTGAACATGCTGGCAGCCGTGAAGCCCACCGTCGGCCGGATCAGCCGCCACGGCGTGATTCCGATCACCGCCGACCAGGACACGCCGGGGCCGATGGCACGGTCGGTGACCGACGCGGCCATCCTGCTCGGCGTGCTGGAAGGGAGCGCGCCCGATCCCGACGATCCGGCCACGAAGACGTGCACCCCGCCGCCGAACCGCGACTACACGGCGTTTCTCAGGCGCGACGGACTCAAGGGGGCGCGCATCGGCATTCCGCGCGCGTACTTCTATGACAAGGCGACAGCTCCCGGAGAGGAAAAACCGGCTGGCGGCCTGAACGAAGATCAGGCGCGGGTGATGGCCGACGCCATCGCGGTGCTGAAAAAGGAAGGGGCGGTGATCGTCGATCCGGCCGACATTCCCAGCGTCGTCGAGAAGGACGCGGCCCGGAGCGCCCTGAGCTGGGGCGTCTGCACCGACATGGACGAGCTGAAGGAGAAGAAGTGCTCCATCGTCCTGGCGTACGGCATGGAGCGCGACTTCAACGCCTGGCTCGCCTCGCTCGGCACGTCGGCCCCGCTGAAATCGCTCACGGCGCTGCGCGAGTGGAACGTGGCGCATCAGAAGGCGGGCGCCATCAAGTACGGTCAATCGCTTCTCGATCTCTCCGACGCGATGGACCTCGACACGTTCCGGGCGCGCTACGAATCGGACCGCGCTCACGATCTCTTCGTGGGGGCCACGCACGGCATCGACGAGGCGATGGCGGCCAGCTCGCTCGACGCGCTGCTCTTCCCCGGGCCCGGAGCCGCGTCCATCGCGTCGCGCCCCGGCTATCCGACGGTGATGGTTCCGTTCGCCTTCGTTCCGAATGCGCCCACCACGCCGTTCCCGGAGGGATTCAAGGCGAAGCCCGCGCCCTACGGCGTCGGCTTCACCGGAAAGGCCTGCAGCGAACCGATGCTTCTCCGTCTGGCTTACGCTTTCGAGCAGGCGACGAAGCGACGGGTGGCTCCCCTGCCGTGAGTTTTCGCCGCGCCTTGATCTTGCCGCGCAAGCACCATGCGTGCGATCCCGGGATGACTCGGGCAGACTCCTAGGAGGAAGATGGACAGGACACTCGAGCTCCGGCAGAACGTGGCGGGCGACTATCCCGATGTCTTCTCCGAGCCCGCGCTCGCCGCGCTCGAGGCGCTGGCGCCTCTCGAGCCGCGGCGGCGCGCGCTGATGAAAACGCGCATCGAGCGGCGTCTGGCGCGGGCCCGCGACCAT
>JBDSFL010000068.1:0-7344 GCA_039919545.1 Thermoanaerobaculia bacterium
CGGGGCAGCCTTACGACCCGTCCGTCGTGAAGACGGACGAGGCCGTGCTCCAGGCGTTCTACACCGAGCGCGGCTTCCTCGACTCCCGCGTGGAGAGCGTGACGGAGGAGGCGACTCCCGCGCCGCCGCGTCCGCTGGGGGCGGCGATCACGTACCGCATCTTCGAGGGCGAACGGACCACGTTCGGCAAGACTGTGGTGCGCGGAAACCGCCGCACGCGCTTCTCGATCATCGAGGCGCAGTTCGCGCACAAAGAAGGGGCGGCCTTCTCGCTTTCGCGGCTGATCGAGACCCAGCAGGCGCTCACGCGGCTCGGCGTCTTCCAGCGGGTGGATCTCACGTATTTCCCGACCGATCCGGAACGCAAGGCGCGCACGGTGCTGGTGACGCTGTCCGAAGGGAAGCCCTGGAGCCTGCTCTACGGCATCGGCGCCGAATACGACCCGGGCGCAACGCACAGCCTCAACCCGCGCTTCTCGCTCGGCGTGTCGTACAACAACCTCTTCGGACGCGCGATGTCGGTGGGCGCCGAAGGGCGCTGGTCTGTGCGCGAGCAGCGCTTCGTGGCGTCGCTGCGCGACCGCTCGCTCTTTCGCTGGCACCTGCCTCTCTCGCTCACCGTGTTCAACGCCAAGGAGGTGAGGGAGAACTTCGAGGTGAAGCGGCGCGGCACGTTCATCGAGACGGACCGGCGGTTCTCTCCCAGCGTGAAGGCCTCGCTCCGCTATCAATACGAGATCGTGGAGCCGAAGGCGGACGACCCGGCCTTCCTGTCGACGCAGGAGCGCCAGAACCAGAAAATCGCGATCTCCTCGATCGGACCGGGGCTCACGATCGACACGCGCTCCGACCCCATCGATCCCAAATCGGGCTATCTGATGGCCGGCGATTTCAAATACGCCTTCTCTTTCCTCGACGCCGACGCGCGTTTCCTGAAGGGCCTCGTCCAGGCCGCGATCTACCGCCCGTTCCAGACCACGACCTTCGCGTTCAGCCTTCGCGCCGGGGCGATCCAGTCGTACGGAACCTGCGATCCCGTCGAGAACCCGACATGCCCGCCAAACAAGGAGATCCCGATCGCGGAGCGCTTCTATGCCGGCGGACGCACCACGCACCGCGCCTTCTCGCTGGACAATCTCGGGATCGAAGGGCAGACCCTGGACTCCAACGGCGTGGGCTTCGGCGGCAACGGACTGATCGTGGCGAATGCAGAATGGCGCATCCCCGTGTTCGGCGATTTCGGCATCAGCCTCTTCCTCGATGCCGGAAACGTGTGGGCCGACTACCGGGACATCAGCCTGAGCGAGCTTCGAACGGGAGCCGGCGTGGGCCTTCACTACCTGACGCCCGTGGGCCCGCTGCGCGTCGAATACGGGCTGAAGCTCGACCGCAAGCCGGCCGAGAGCCTGGGCGAGTTCAGCTTCAGCATCGGCTACCCGTTCTGACCCGGGCTGTTAAACTCGTCCGTCGACAAAAGGGGAGTGCATGCCTCGCTTCACGGTGCTCGAGACCTCGGCTCTGTTCTCGAATCGCATCAAGTACGACTATCTCTTCGAGATGGAGATGTGGCTCAAGGGCATCGAGCGCTTCTATGTTCTCGACTGCCTCCCGCTGTCTCCGTTCGAACGTTCGCACGCCTCGCTGAAGAATTACGTCGAGGAGGTCGCGGCGATCCGGTCGGGGGTCGGGCACCTCGCGCTCCTCACCACGCACCTGCTGGGCGAAGGCAAGGAAGACCTGGCGTCGTTCCTCCTGTACCTCGACAACCAGGTGACGCGCCAGGGAGCCGGGAGCGCGGGCTCCAAGCGGCGCTCCGGCGCCGAGACCGAGCTGGCTCTCGTGATCGAGAAGCTGGACGACTTCTCCAAGATCCTCGACGAGCTCTCCCGCACGCCGTTCCTGCCCCTACAAACCTTCCTGTCGCTCGGCCGCATCGTCGTGGGAACGCTGAAGCAGGATCCCAACCTCGGCGTGCTGTTCCGCGAGAACCTGCGCCCCGTGCTCGATCGCGCGTCCAAACAGTCGCTGCTGCGCGTCTTGTCCACGCTCTCGGAGCCCTCGCAGAAGGGGGCGCTGGCGGCGCTGTTCGTCGAGCTGTTCAAGGGTCTGCGCTACACCGAGATCATCCGGGAATCGATCGGGTCGCCCGCCACGGCCAAGCGCGCGCTCCTGATCTTCAGCCTCATCAAGGGGGAGAGCGAGAACCTCTGCCAGTTCATCAAGCGGCGGCTCCTCCCGCGGTTCCCCGTGGAATCACCGGTTGCCGAAGGTCTCGAGCGGCTCGTCTTCTCGACCGAGATGGAGGTGCGCAAGGTGATGGAGGTCGAGCTCGTCGACGTGGTCCTGATGAAGGATCCGAAGCTCATCTTCGCCCGCATGGAGGATGCCTCCGGAATTCTGCGGGACCTGTTCCAGCAGAACATCATCGGCCTGGCCGAGACGTTCTCGTCGGAGGTCGACGGCAAGGCGCTGTTTCCCGATTACCGCACCAAGTACGAGCAGAGTTTGAAGCTGCGCGACGACCTGTGGGCGCTCGTGCAGGCCACCGCGGTCTACACGAAGAATCCCGAGAAGAAATCGCTGCGCGTGCTCGTGGGCGAGCTGGACGTCTTTCGTCGGGGCTCGATGCGGTACCTCATGTTCAAAGACTGGTCCCTCTTCGAGCGCTTCCACGCCGGCTTCTCACGCGAGAGGCCGCCGCGCGCGTTCCTGCCGGCGGCCCATCAGTTCGACGTTTTCCTGAGGACGCTGATCCGCGAGATCGGGAAAAGGTCCGTGCTCGCGTCTCACCCGTTCAAGCAGGGAAAGCCCTCGGAACCGTCCGCGGACGATGTTCCAGGGGAGACGCGATATAACTGAGGGCGGCTGGCTGCTTCCGAGGCCGCCAAAGGAGTCCACGTGCCGTTCGTTTCCGTCCATGAGGCCGTTGCAGCGTACCGAGAGGGAAAGTTCGTCATCATCGTCGATGACGAGGATCGCGAGAACGAGGGAGACCTCTGCATCGCCGCTGAGCACGTCACCCCCGAGTCGATCAATTTCATGGCACGCGAGGGGCGCGGCCTGGTCTGCGTCTCCCTCACCGAGGAGCGCTGCGACGAGCTCGACCTGCACCCCATGGTCGAGCAGAACACGTCCAACTACGGCACTGCCTTCACCGTTTCGGTCGAGGCGCGCGGCAAGACCACCACAGGCATCTCCGCGGCCGATCGTGCCGCCACCGTGCGCACGCTGGTCGACCCGAAGAGCAAGCCCTACGACCTGCTGCGCCCCGGGCACACGTTTCCGCTGCGGGCCAAGAAGGGGGGCGTGCTCAAGCGCGCCGGCCAGACGGAGGCGTCCGTCGATCTCGCCCGCATCGCGGGGCTCATCCCGGCTTCCGTGATCTGCGAGATCATGAACGAGGACGGGACGATGGCGCGCGTGCCTGACCTCCTCGTCTTCTCGGAGAAGCACCGCATCCCGATCGTCTCCGTGGCCGACCTCATCCGCTACCGCATGCGGACCGAGCGGCTCGTGCACCGCATCGCGGCACCCTTCCTCCCCACGCTCTTCGGAGATTTCAGGGTGGTGGCCTATCGCTCGGAGCTGACGAACGAGGAGCACCTGGCCCTCGTGAAGGGCGAGCTGGGGGGAGACGACGAGCCCACTCTGGTGCGCGTGCACTCGTCCTGTCTCACCGGCGACGTCTTCGGCTCGGCCCGCTGCGATTGCGGAGCCCAGCTGCACCTGGCGCTCGAGCTGATCGAGAAGGAAGGGCGCGGCGTGCTGCTGTACCTCCTGCAGGAAGGGCGCGGAATCGGCCTCTTCAACAAGCTGCGGGCCTACGAGCTTCAGGAGCAGGGGCTCGACACGGTGGCGGCGAACGAGAAGCTCGGCTTCGCCCCCGACGTACGCGACTACGGAATCGGCTGCCAGATCCTGCGGGACCTCGGCGTGCGCAAGATGCGCCTCATGACCAACAACCCCTCGAAGTACGTGGCCATCGACGGCTACGGCCTCGAGATCGTGGAACGAGTGCCGCTCGAGATCGCGCCGACCGACGCCACCCGCGACTACCTCACGGCGAAGAAGTCGAAGATGGGACACATCCTGAAATTAGTCTAGAGGGTCAGGTCCTCATTCTCAATTATAGGCTCCTCCGCTACTTCCGGTAGGAAACGGCGAGATCTTTCGGGTCCGCGCCGAATCGGAACTTCAGCAGCGTCGCCCAGTTCGTCAGGATCGTTCGCACGACGCCCTTCTCGAGATAGCGCCGCGGAGACGTCAGCACCGACGCGTCGAGGAGGGCGATTCGCCCGGCCGTTCGGAGGCGTCTCCCCAGCTCCACGTCCTCCATGAGCGGCCACGCTGCGTGCGCGCCGATGCGTCGATAGACCTCCGTCGACACGAACGGCGCTTGATCCCCGTACGGAACCCGCGTCACCGCGGTGCGCCAGTTCGCCCACCAGGCGACCCACTTCAGCCGCGGAACCGAGCCGCTGAAGGCGAGACGGAACGCTCCGCCCACCGCACCGCCATCGATCGAGCTGTTCACGAGCGCGCTCCAACCCTCGGGCAGCAGAGTGTCGGCGTGCAGAAAGAGCAGGATCTCTCCCTGCGCCTCCGCCGCCGCGCGCGAGAGCCGTTCGCCCCGCGGTGCGTCGCACACCAGGAGCCTCGCTCCGTGGACACGGTAGGCCTCGAGCGTCTCCGTTCCCGTCGAGGGCTCGGCGGCGACGATCAGCTCCACGTCCGGCGCGCTCCGGATCGCCTCGATGAAGGCCGCTGCGGGCGGGACCTCCCCGCGGATCGGAACGATCACACTGATCACGTGATCGGGATGGTACCCGGGCGTAGCATTCTCGCGCGATGCCATTTGGATTCGTTCTCGTCGGCGGGCGCTCGGTCCGCATGGGGCGGGACAAGACACGGCTTCAATACCGCGGTCAGGCGATGGCGCTGCATCAGGCGCGGAAGCTGGCGTTCGTCTGCGGCCGGTCGGCTCTGGTCGGGAAGGACCGCCGCCTCTTTTCTGATCTCGGCGTCCCATTCGTGGAGGATGCCTCCGAGCCCGTCGCCGTGGCGTACGGCGTGCTCGCGGCGCTGGCCTACAGCCCCGATGACACGAATCTCATTTTGGCCTCCGATGTTCCGCGGGTGCCGGAGGCGTTTCTCGCGGCCCTGCTCGAGGTGGCCGAGGCCATGCCCGCTCCCGCGGTCGTGCCGATCTCGGGGGGGAGACCGCAGACCCTGTGTGCCGTCTGGCGACGGTCCGCCCTCGTTCCGTTGACGGCGCGGGTGGCGGCCGGTGAGCTGTCGCTCGTGAGGGCCCTCTCCGGGCTCGGCGCCATCCTGATCCCGGAGTCCGAGACCGCGGCGATGCCGGGGGGCGAGCCGGAGAACTTCTTCAACGTGAATACACCGGAGGATTACAATGCCCTCGAAGACGAAACCCGGCCTTACGCATCTCGACGCTGAAGGCGGCGCCCGGATGGTGGACGTGTCGAAGAAGCGCTCCACGCTGCGGCGCGCGGTGGCCCGGGCCGTGGTCGAGCTGGGGCCGCGCGCCTCGGCCGCGCTGGCGCCCGGAGAAAACCCCAAAGGGGATGCCTTCGCCGTGGCGCGCATCGCGGGAATCCAGGCGGCGAAACGGACGTCGGATTGGATTCCGCTCTGCCATCCGATCGCGTTCGACTCCGTCGAGGTCTCGCTGGTGAGGGTGGAACGCACCACGAACGTGGAGATCCGGGCGACGGTGGGGGGCACCGGCAAGACTGGCTTCGAGATGGAGGCCCTGGTGGCTGCTTCCGCCGCCGCCCTGGCGCTCTACGACATGTGCAAGGGGGTCGAGAAGGGGATCCGCATCGGCCCGATCGAGCTCGTGTCGAAGTCGGGGGGGCGCAGCGGGAGCTGGAGTCGTAAACTGAGCGGGTGACAGAAGCCTCGGAACTCCCATCGGATCCCCGTTCGGAACTCCCGTCGGAGCGTCGCCTCGTCGACGGCCATGGGCGGGCGATCACGTACGTCCGCATCTCGATCACCGACCGCTGCAACCTCCGTTGCGTCTACTGCATGCCGGAAGACCAGACGTTCCGTCCCCTCCCGCACCTGATGACGCGCGAGGAGATCCGCCGCGCCGCTCAGCTGCTGCACGATTTCGGCGTGAGCAAGGTGCGCCTCACCGGCGGGGAGCCGACGGTGCGACCCGACCTCGTCGACATCGTGTCCGACCTCCGCACGATCGGATTTCCCGGGGGCATCGCGCTGTCGACGAACGGCGTCCTCTTCCCGAAGATGGCGCACGCGCTCGTGGCCGCTGGGCTCGACCGCGTCAACATCTCGCTCGACGCGGTGGAGGCCGAGCATTTCCGCAAGCTCACGCGCCGCGATCATCTCCAGCCCGTGCTGGACGGCATCGAGCTCGCGCTCACGCTGCCGTTCGAATCGGTGAAGGTGAACGTGGTCGTCATCCGCGGCTTCAACGACGACCAGGTGCTGCCGCTGGCGGCCCTCACGCGCGACCGCAAGCTCGCCGTCCGCTTCATCGAATTCATGCCGTTCGGCGACAACGAGTGGACGGAGAAGGAGTGGGTCGGCTGGGAAGAGGTGTACGAGAAGCTGGTCACGGCGGGCTACGTGCTCACGCCCGTCACCCGCACGGCGGTCTCCGGGCCGGCGGAGGAATACCACGTGCAATCCGTGGTCGACGGCCCCGAAGGCCCGGAGCGCCGCCGCCATCTCGGAGCCGTCGGCTTCATCACCCCCATCTCCGATCGCTTCTGCGATTCCTGCAACCGGATGCGGCTCACGCAGGACGGCTTCCTGAAGGGCTGTCTGTTCGGCCACAACGATGTCGACCTGCTCAAACCGATGCGCGCGGGCGTTTCGGATCAGGAGCTGTCGCGGCTCATCCAGCACGCGGCCACCATCAAGGAAGAGCGCCATCCGATGTTCGTGGGGATGAGCAAGGCGACGCTGCCGCTGCATGGCCGCAACATGAGCGAGATCGGCGGATGAGCGCCTGACATGCGCGTCGCGCTCCTGACGGTCTCGGACCGTTCGTTCCGGGGAGAGCGCGTGGATCAGGGCGGTCCCGCCGTGGAGGCGGCGCTGGTGCGCTTCCTGGGAAACGCCGTTGAAATCGTGGAGCGGCGTGTGCTGCCGGACGAGCGGAGTGACATCGCCTGGCATCTCGAGCGGCTGGCCGACACCGACGCCGCGGACCTCGTGCTGACCACCGGCGGCACCGGGCTCTCGGTGCGTGACGTGACCCCCCAGGCCACGCTTGCCGTGATCGCCTACGAGGTGCCAGGGATGGCCGAGGCGATGCGCGCCGCGACGCGCGCGGCCGTGCCCACGGCCGTG
>JBDSFL010000618.1:0-3483 GCA_039919545.1 Thermoanaerobaculia bacterium
GTTCTCTCGAATCATCTTTTCTTCGCGGCGCGCGCGGGCGCCTCGCTCGCGGGCGAGGGCTGGCCTGCCGAGGCCGCGGCCCGCGCCGCCCGCCTCGCGCCACGCGTGGCGCCCGAGCCGGGCACGCTCGACCGCCTCATCGAGGATGCCGTGGGGCTCGATGCGTTCTCGATCGCGGCGTTTCGTCAGGCGTTTCGCGCGGATGGGCCGCGGCTCTCGCTCCTCTATCTTCCCGGGCTCGACATTCTCGGAACAGCGCTGGCGGACGCGCGACTCTCCTCGGCGGACCGCGTCGTGATCGCGACCGCGATCACCGGCGAGGCGCAAAAGATCCAGGCCTTCCTGGACGATCCGGCCCTGCGTCAATCCGTCGATCTGCTCGCGACGTTCCTCGACGGCGGACGCCACGAGCACGGGGGAGCGCTCCGGCTGGAGGGGCCGCTCGCCGCGACGAGCGCTCCGTCCAGCGTCCGGCCGATCGACGTCATGCCCACGCTGCTCGCCGCGCTCGGCATTCCCGCCTCGCGAGAGGCCGAAGGGCGCGTCGTGCCGGAGCTGCTGCAGGCCGGAGCGGTGACGACGCGCAGCGTGCCCACGTGGGGCCGCAGGCGCAGCGAGGCCGCGATGGCCATCGATCCCAAGGAGTACGTCGAGAACCTGCGCTCGCTCGGCTACCTGAAGTAGCGGGAGCGAACCACCGGTCTCAGCGGAATTGGCTCGAACCGCGAGCGGGGCTGCTACAGCGACCGGGTCTTCGTCATCATCGAGAGCAACCGCACGCCCTTCGGGATCGACGAGAAGGCGTGAAATAGCAGGACGACGCCGTCCTCCGGCGCGCGCACCTCGACCATCGCATCCTGGGAGCGGGGCGGAAGCCGCCGGCAGCGCGACGGGTCGTACATGCGGGCCACGAGGTCTCCCTTGCGAACCGGCGTGCCGGGCGTGACCGCCTGGTCGACGAGGCCAGCGGCCGGAGACGCGATGGAGTGATAGTCCCCCACGCTACAGGCCACGATGCGATGCGCAGGCTCGTCCGGGTCGCCGTCGAGCACCCCGTAGTGGCGCAGGGCCGAGGCGATCCGCTTGGCATCCTCCACACCTTGCGTGAGCGAGAACGTGTTCATCGAGCCCAGCTCCACCGTGAAGCCGTCCACGAAGCGCGGCACGTCGGAGCGGCCGATCTTGCGAAACGATTCGGCCAGATCGTGCCAAGGCACGAAGGCCGCCTCGTCGAGGGCGCCGCCGAAGCGCGGCGTCATCTCGAGCACGAACGGAATTCCGAACGCGCGCGTCGCAGCGCTCGTCCCCTCGGGCGCATAGAGGTAACGAGGGGCACGGTCGCCCGTGTGGAGGTCGAGCACGATGTCGGCCTCTACCGCGAGCTCCTGCACGGCCAGCGAGAACTCCACACGCGCATCGAGCCCCCACTGAAGGGATTCTTCCCGGACCGCGCCGAGCGCGGCCTTCAGCGCCTCTCGGAAACCCTCACGGATCTCCGAGAGGCTGGCGTCGCTGTTCACGGCGGCGAAGGCATCGCAGTCGACATAGCAGCCCGAGCTCGAGCGCGACGGTCCCGTCAGGTAGAGGTAGCCGCGGTTGAAGTTCGCGCCGGTCTGGAAATCGTAGACGCCCGCCACGTAGTCCCCGACCTGCTGGTTGGCCGAGACGGGATTCACGCGCGGCACCAGGATGAGGCTGCCGCGCGGAGGCTCGCGCTCGAGGAGATCGAAGAGGGCCAGGATCGCGGCGTTGCCCTGCAGCTCGGCACCGTGGACGTTCGCCTGCACGTACGCCATCGGATGCTCGTTCCGGCCGTGGCAGATGAACACGGGGGCCGTGAGCGCCTGCCCCGTGGCATTCGTGCGCACGACGATGTCGCGCCGTTCCCAGTTCGTCATCTCTCCCTTTCGTTCGATCGGACGAGCGGAGTTTACGACGCGATCGCGAGGGAGAGGTGTTCCAGGCGCGCACGCAGCTCGTTGGCCGTGCCGGGACGCCGTGCGGGATCCTTCGCGAGGGCGTCCCTCAGAAAAGAAGCGAGCGAAGGCGGGCAGCCCGGGATCGCGACGGCGGGATCGGGGAGCGCGCCGTGCCGGATGCGCCTCATCACGTCGTGCGGGCTCCCTCCGGCCATCGGGTTCTTCCCGGCCAGCGCCTCGTACAGGACGACCGAGAGCCCCCAGAGGTCGAACGTGGGATCGGGAGGCTCGCCGATCACCGCCTCGGGCGATAGATAGCTGGGCGTGCCCACCACCTGATCGGTCACCGTATCGATGAGCGAGTACGTCTCCGGCTCGAGCGTCTCCTGCCGCGAGGTGTCGATTCGCCGGCTCGAGGCTCCCGGCGGGCGCTCCTGCCGCCGTCCGTCGCGCCCGTCCACCATGCGGGCCAGGCCGAAGTCGAGCAGCTTGGGCGTGCCGTCTCTGCTGTAGCCGATGTTGCTCGGCTTGATGTCGCGGTGCAGCACGCCCGCTCCGTGCGCCTTCTGGAGCGCTCCCGCCAGTTCCAGCCCGAGGCCGATCGCCTCGTCGCAGCTCAGCGGGGAATGCCCCAGTCGATCGCCCAGCGTGCCGCCCTCGAGGTATTCGAACACCAGCATCGGCGTGCCGCGCCAGCTCTCGGCCCCGAAGATGAGCGCGAGGTTCGGGTGGGAGACGGCTGCCGCCGCGCGGGCCTCGCGACGCAGGCGCATCGCATTTTCGGGAGAGATCCGCGGCAGCGTCTTGATCGCGACATTCCGGCCGAGCGTCAGGTCCACGGCGCGGTAGACGACGCCCATGCCGCCGGAGCCGATCCGCCGATCGAAGCGGAACTTCCCGCTCAGGATGTACGGGATCGGTGCGGGGACGAGCGGGCCTTCGCACGTGTCGCAGCCTGCGGTGCCCGAGACGTGAACGGTCTGGCAGAAACGGCATTCGAGGGCGGCGTCGTCGGGGGCGCGGTCGGCCGCGCGGTCGGCGGTGTCGCCAGCGCCGCTCGTGCCGTGGTTCGCTCCGGAACGCCCCGAGCTGGCGCGGAGCAGGCGGTTCTCGAGCGCGAGCGCGCCCGACGCGGCCACGGCCGAGAGCAGGAGGCGATCCTCGGACTGGAACGGCAGCTCGCTCTTCTTCTCACCCAGACCGATCACCCCCACGAGCATCCCTTCCGCGCCGATCATCGGCACCAGCAGCCGGAAGCCGCCATCCGCCAGCCACTCGCGATCCTCGAGAGGGAGCTGGGAAAGAGGCGAGCGCGGCGCATCCAGGTCGACCGGCAGCGGGTCGGCGCCCGCCGCGATCATGGCCGCGAGCGGCGAGGAGACGTCGAGGGATCGGACGACGCCGTCGGGAGCGACCAGCAGCGAGGTCCGCGAATCGAGCGCCAGGAGCGCGATCGAATCCAGATGCAGGGCGCGGTCGATCTCGCTCGTCAGGAGGGCGGCGAGATCCACCGCGTCGGTGGCGCCGCGGCTGCGCTGAACGAGCAGGACGAGGATCTTCTGAG
>JBDSFL010000334.1:0-6489 GCA_039919545.1 Thermoanaerobaculia bacterium
GGCGCCGCGCAGCTCTTCACAACGGCCACGGTCGTCGCCGCGACCGGCACGCTGCTCTCCATCGCCCGCAGCTACACGACCGAACCAGCGCTCGTGCCCGACGCGGTGGCCGCGCTCGGAAAGGCGAATCAGGACGTGCCGACCTCGTCGCTCTTTGCCGCGTCGCTGGCTATGCCGCAGCTCTACACGAGCGCGTACGGCGACACGCTGCAGTCGATCGTCGACGGGAATGCGCTGGGCGGCGCGATCACCGTCGTGCAACTCGCCACACAGAACCAGCTCGTCCCGCTGAACGCGGGCGTCGACGTCGTCGCGCCGCAACGCACCTCTGCGGCCGCGACGCTGCTGACGAGCTTCGACTCCGTCGCCGACGCCACGCACACGACCTTGGCCGCGCTCGCAGACGCAAATGGCGCGACGCAGGGGCTCCTCGCCAACGGGTTCCCGCTCTCCGTGAAGGACGTCACTATCGACGTCGCCATCGATTCCGTCAGCGGGAAGACGCAAAGCCTCGCCGATCTCATACCACTGTTCTACGCGCGGGGTCTCACCGTCACTCCGGCGATGATCGCGGTCTCGAATCATGGCGCGCCCGGCGTCTTCACCGTCGGACAGACGCTCGCCGTCGACGACTACGTGATCCAGCCGGAAGACACCTTCGCCTCGCTGGCGGTGCAATATTCACAATTCACGATCACGGCGCTCGCCACCGCCGCGGCGAGCTCTCCGAACATCTTCCCTGCCGGCCTGCCGCTGCTGATCCGGTTCGGCACGCCGCGGCCGGTCTCGCCTGTCGAGACGCTGCGCTCGATCGGCAACGAGTACGGCCTCACCATCGAGGAGCTGGCGCTGGCCAATCAGACGACCGCGCTCGTCGCCACCGCGGCCGTGTTCCTCCCCGACCGCGTGACCATCGACGTCGCCGATGCCGCGGCTCTGACGCCGTACAGCGTGCCGGCCGCCGGCATCTCCATCAACGCCATCGTGCAGACGTTCGACGAAACCGACGTGCTGACGTTCGCCACGCGCAACTGGACCCTTACCTACGTCTTCGTTTCGGGGCAGACGATCGCCATCGGCAGCGCCAGCACAGTCACCCTGGCCAACGACTCGCTCGGCAGCGTCTATACGCGCCTTCACGGGCAGGACTCGTCGATCACGCAGGCGAACTTCGTCGCGGCGATCGCGCCGAGCACCACGCTCATCTGCGCCGGAGCGCTCTTCGCCACGACGTTGCCGACGACCGGCACGGCCACGACGACGCTTGCGGCGCTCGGCACTGCCTTCACTGCCGATCCGGTCTCGATCGCGCAGGGCAACAGCTCGCTCGCGGCATTCCTCGTCAGCGGCGTGACGGTCACGGTCGGCGCGCTCTCGCTCACCTCGGATCCCGGCGAGACGTTCACCAGCCTCGTCTCGCGTTTCGCCTTGCAGTACGGTATCCAGACGACCGTCGCCGACATCGCGCGGCAAAACCTCACCGAGCCGCTCATCGCGGCGCAACAACGCTTCCTCCTTGGTCCGGCGCCGGTCGCGCAGGGCACTCCTATTCCCCTTCCCGCTCCCGGGACGTCGAACTATCCGTCGAATCCGTTCCGTCTCGTCGTCGACGTCACGCTCAGCCGCGATTCGAATCTGATCGATCCGCAGTTCGCTTCGGTGCCGTCGGTCGCGGCGAGCACCGCTCGCATCGTGCCGCGCCTCACGCCGCCCGCGAGCGATCCGTCCGGCGCGATCTCGCTCGAGACGTTCGCCGTCGCGTTCGAGACGGCCTTCCCCAAGACGAAGGTCGCCGTCGGCGGCGACGCCGCGAGCGGAGGTGGCGCACGCGACGTCTGGGTTGTCGATTTCGGACCGCAGGGGATCTCGTCGGCAGTCATCGACGGCGCGAGCCCGTCGTTCTTCGCCATCCCGCCGATCGCGAATTCGCTGCAGGATCTGAGCAATGTGCCGATCCGCACCTACGATCCGACCACCGGCAGGCTCGTACCCGGGAGCGACCCGCCACTGCTCGACTTTCAGTCGATCGATCTCGACGTCTGGGCCGAAATGTGTCTCGCCGCAATCGAGCAGATCCTCTCGCCCGCTTACGTCGCCCCGGCATTCCGCATCAACGCCGCAGCCGTTGCCGCGCTGATCGCAGCGAAGAAGCAGATCGCCGCCAACATTTCGAGTAACGCGCTGCCGATTCTCTCCGGAGGCGGCGGCAGTCTCGCAGACGCGCAGGCGCGGCTCGAGCAGGTCTTCCTCGCGAACCTCAGCAGCGGCTTCGGCACCGAGGCCATCGTGCAATATCCGGTCACCGTCACGTCGAAGTACACGACCCCGTCGACGGCGCCGCGCCTGGCCGGCAAGTTCGTCGATGACGTCTACCGCACCGGCACGAAGGAAGATCTGACCTCGATTGCGACGCACTTCAACGTCCCCGCCTCGAGCATCGCCATGCTGCTCGGTTCGACGATCCGCATTCTCGACACCGACACGTCGATCACGTTCAAAGGGATCCCGTACACGATCCTCGAAGGGGAGACGATCGACCTCTTAATATTGCGCGTCGGCGCGACGAGCTATCAGGACTTCATCGACAACCTATCCACGCCGGACGGATTCTTCCTTTCCCACACGTTCCTCGGCATCGACCTCGTGACCGGAATGACGGGGGATGCCGGCGCGACCGCTGCGCTCATCAATTTCGCCACGCTGGCCGCGTACTACTACGCGCCGCTGCCGCAGTTCGCCACGAGCATCGAGAACGTCATGGGGCTCTTCATCGTCGGCGTGACGCTCGACGTGCCGGGTCACGGATCCCTGCCGATCACGGCCCAGAACAACTCGCTCGCTCTCGCCGCCGCGGCGCTGAATTTCGCTCAGCCCTACGAGCTTGCAGGGGCCATCCAGCTCGACGTCGGAAAGCTCGACCCGGCGTTCCCGATCCGATTTGTTCGCTTCGTCCCGCAGCACGAGCTCTCCACGGCGCGCGTGTCGCTCTACAACGGCGCGTCGACCGCGAATCTTCTCTTCAACGTCAAGACGGCCGCCCGGGCGAAGAACATGTTCCTTCGGCTCGACGCTCACTTCAACGAGCTCGAGTATGAAATCTCGGAAGTCGTCGACGGCTACGAGGCGTCATCGTGGCTGTCGTTCGTGCTCCCCATCAGCGACGACGGCGGGCTTGCGCCGCCCTTTTCGACCGACCTCGGCGAGGTTCTCGTTCCGATCCCGCTTCGCGTCTACCCCACGGTGCCGTCGATGATCCAGCAGAGCGGCATCGCCACGTTCGTCGATCCCGACAGCGTCCCCGGCGCCAAACAGTGGACTTGGTCGTTCGATTACCTCGCCCAGGAGGCCGCGCAAGACACCCTCTACCTGAAAATTCAATTCAACACGTCGCTCGCCTCGGACGATTTCGCCGCCGCGAATCCGGCGACGCTCGGTGCGGCGCTCGCGCAATTCGTCGCGGCATGGCCCGACGTCAACACGGCGCTCTCCGCGCTGCTCACCTGGAACGGCAGCTCGAGCCCCGTGCTCGCGCAAACCGTGCAGACGTTCGCCGGCATGGCGGCGGCCGTTGGAGCCGCCTGGGTGCCGCAGTTCTTCCGCGAAGTGGCTGACGCGGCCGCCACGGTCTTCAACTACCGCATCGACGCCACGACCCGCGCCAGCGCCGACGGCTCGATCGACTATCGCCAGGCGCTGCTCCTGACCGTCGACGGCACGTCGCCGTCGCCGACCGGCCAGTTTCCGGCTATCTGGTGGCGGCGTCGGTCGGGCGACTGGAGCGAGCTCGACCTGCGCTCGCAAACGGCGACTTCCGCGATCTACGTCTACCTCGAGGACGTCCCCGCCACCGAGGCGCTCGAGTATCGCCTGGTGTACGCCGGCCTCGACGTCGTGTCGTGGCAGAACGCCACCGGCTCGGCCCGGATCACGCGCAACGAGCACCTCGTGGCCGCGTCCGCAACGGCCCCGGCCTTCGTCTACAACACCGGCTTGATCGGATTCGCTGCGCCGTTCGTTCCGCTCGTGCAGCATGAGAACCTCATCGTCTTCAACGACTCGCTGCCGCTCGGTCCGGCCCTCGAAAAGCTGTTTGTCGATCTCCTCGGATCGACGTTGCCTGTGTCGTACTGGCTGAAAGTGGCGGTGGAGTTCGGATACGAGATCGTCATCGCACCGACGCCCGCTCCTCCGATCGCCAGTTTCCTGCCGGTCGGCTTCCTGCCCACGAGCCAGTACGCGACCTCGCTTCCGGCATCGATCGATGCCCTGCTGACGCAGTGGATGTCCGGAAAGCCGTTCAGCGCCACCCAGGGTCTCTTTTCCCTCGACCTGACGGTCTTTACCACGCTCACTCCGGCCGGTGCCTCGCCCATTCCGATTCTCCGCCTCAATCACCTCGTCTACGACAACTCGGGCGCCGGCGACGCGTCATTCGCCGATCGCCTCGCTGCGGCGAGCGCACGACGCCTTCGCGTCATTCGCGAGCGGCTCGCGGCGGAACGTGCACGGGCGGCGCCACCGCATCGGTGAAACGCCGCTGGTTCTCGGGGTGAGAGGGAATGCCGAGCTCCTCGACGAGAGGATCCGCCATCAATGCCACGGGGTGAAGTTCGCCACGAACACCGAGTGAGATATTGGGCAATCGAAGGCACTACTGCTTGCGAGGGAGGCTGGCCGTGCACTTCCTCGACTGGAAGTGAAACGAGAACCATTACATGCGAGGCAGAACGTCTCGATCTCGGAATCCGCGGGTCCGGCCTCTGCTGGCTTTGACGGTATTACTCGGCATGTCCCAGCCTCGCCCCGTATGTGCTGAGACCGGAGCGTGGACGAGCGGCGGGCCGTACGGCGGAGATGTTCTGACTCTCGCGGTCGATCCCAAAACACCCACCACGCTCTACGCAGGGACGTTCACAAATGGGGTCTTCAAGTCCATCGACTCCGGAATTACTTGGTTCCGACTCACGCCCGTGTCTGGCTCCACTCTGGTCATCAATCCGCTGAGTCCCGCCATCCTCTATCTCGGATATGGATCAGGGGTTCTCAAGTCGACCGACGCAGGCGCTACGTGGGCTGCCGCCTATATCGGACTGACGGGCCAGGGCGTCAGCGTTCTGGCGATTGCCCCAGGGCCCCCGCGATGCTCTATGCGGGGACGGACGGGGGCGTCTTCCGGTCCACGGACGCTGGCGCCTCGCGCTTGCCATGCGGCAAGCGTGTCTGGCTCACCTGATTCGACGCAGCAAGGAACTCCTCGAAACCGCCACTCGCGGGTCGGTGCGGTTTCCCAGGGCCGTCAAGGCAATCCTCCAGAGGGCGTTCGGGGTTCGGGATCTTCGGGACGCGGGGCGTTTGTCTTCGGAAGAACTGCAGGCGGCCAAGGCAGAGCTGGATCACGACATGGGCCGGCTCCTCGTGGGTACCTTCACCGGCCAATCGGCGCTTCGCCCAACACCTCTCAAAGTTGCAACCAGATCTGTTCC
Organism: Thermoanaerobaculia bacterium; assembly: GCA_039919545.1. Taxonomy (GTDB): domain Bacteria; phylum Acidobacteriota; class Thermoanaerobaculia; order UBA5066; family UBA5066; genus JBDSFL01. The sequence continues at coordinate 5,484 of JBDSFL010000334.1, forward strand.
GCTTCGTGCTCCGACCGGAGCTGGAAGGAACGAACTGGCCGGCCGAAACGGAACTCAGGTATGCCGTCGTCAACCGAAAAACCTGTGGCGGCGGCAACCGCACAGCAAATGGAGCCGAGGCCCAGGCAATTCTCATGACCGTCTCGCGCACGGCCCGAAAGAGATCCCAGGACGACATCTCAATGTTCGCCGACCTCTTGCGTGCTCCGCGCCCGCTCGTCCATCCGCTCTTCCTCACACCGGCAACCTGACTACGTCAGCTCCACCGGTAAACAGGTACCTTGGAAATAGGCGGGCCCCGAGCTACGCAAGTAGCCTACCGATTTCAGCGAACGGCACAGCCCGCTAGAAGTCAGCCCGGCGGTCGATAAACCGGCCCTAAATGCGCGCTCACCCTTGCGGAGTCAGAGCTGCTCGCGAGTCAGGCTCTGCTCAACCTCGGCCGGGTACCGGAGGCGCTTGCCCGGAGCGAGTCGGCTCGGACCTCCTTCCTCGAGTCGGGTGAGGACCCCTTCTGCGAGGCCCTCTGCGATCAGTTCAGCGCGAACGCCCTCTGCTACCTGTCCGAGTACCGGAAGGCCCGACGACTCCTCACACGGGCGCTCCGCACGTTCTCCGAGTACGGTCAGGAGCCCTGGATGGGACGCGCGGAACTCACGCTCGGCACGCTCCTGGCACAGCAGGGGCGAAACGAGCTCGCCCTGCCCCACTTCGAGCGGGTGACCGATCTCCTCGATCCAGCTCTCGACGCCAACTCCTACGCCGTCACGCTCGTGAACCACGGGAGCACGCTCTCCCACCTCGGACGGTTCGGCGGCGCTCGGAGCCTCTACGCACAGGCGCTCGGGCTGACTCGGAGGCATGACTTCCCCGTCCTGACGTTCGCAGTGGAACTCGGGCTGGCCGAGATCGACTTCCTCAGTCGACGCTACGACCGTGCGGGCGCATCGAAGCTCGTGAGCGGGGGCTCGAAGAGCAGGCGCTGTTCTCCACGCTCTACCAGGCC
>JBDSFL010000339.1:0-5868 GCA_039919545.1 Thermoanaerobaculia bacterium
GGCGGGCTTGAGGTCGCGGTGGATGAGGCCCAGGCGGTGCGCGGCCTGGATGGCCGACGCTACTTTCATCATCACCATGACCTTCTGCTCGAGGGTCATCTCGCGGGCAGCCTGGTCCAGCGTCGAGCCTGCGATGTACTGCATGGCGATGAACGGCGTGTCGCCGAGCACGCCCACCTCGTACACGCGGCAGACGTTCTCGTGGTCGACGCGGGCCTGGGCGCGCGCCTCGTTCTGGAAGCGCTCGACCTGCTCGGCGCCCGCGCCGCGCAGGAGCTTCAGGGCCACCGTGCGCTGGAGCGTGGGGTCGTAGGCGAGGAACACCTGGCCCATGCCCCCTTCGCCGATCTGCTCCAGGATGTCGTAGCGTCCCGCACGGGAGCCGAGGCTCACGTCCTTCCGGGCGAACGCCGATCCAGACATCCGCAGCGTGTCCGGATGCGACGTTGCCGCTCGATCCACACCCGGCAGGGACTCGGTTCTCTCGTCTTCCTTCTCTGGAGCCATGAAGCCGCATTATCCGGCGCGTGCCGCGCGGCCGCGAGGATTCAGCCGCCGCAGGCTTCGAGCAGCGCCTGGAGCCGCGCCCGTCGTCGGCCTCCTTCACACGGCCTCCCTGGCTTCGTTCAGGGCGATCGCGCTGCGGACCCGGGTTCGACAACCAACTTTTTTACTCGGCCGGTCCGCACACGCTGGAGTACGAGAGCCCGAGCGATTCCTGTCAACTCTGCCTCCATGCGCAAATCTTTCGCGACGCGGAAAATGGCGGGACGCTGGGACATTCGCTGCAAGGGGTGGCGGGCGGCCCGCAGCGGCGTCGTCAACGACAACCGGACGAACGACGGCACCACCTATCCGATGACGGCCGTGAAGTAGCCCGGCTCCGGGAGAGCCGTGTTCTTCGTGATCCCGACACGCGCGTCGGCGTGCTCGACGGAACCGCTTTCGTCGGCCATACGCGCAGTGCCGGAGAGAGGCGAGGGAGAGCCTCGATGTTCAAGGAGAGGGAAGTCTACCGTTCCGAGATGAAGCTCGGATGAAGCGCCGGCACCTCCCGTCGAGGTAGTGCACGAGCAGCCAGAAACGCTTGAACGCCGGGTTCTTCGTCTGTCCGTGGTGATAGCGGTACGCGATCTGCTGGGCGATCACCGCGAGACGGAAGAGGCCGTACACCTCGTAGAAGGTGAAGTCACCGAGCGGGAGTCCCATGCGCTCGCCATACGCGACGATCAGTTCCTGGCGGGTGAGCATCCCCGGCAGGTGCGTGGGCTGACGCCGGGTCAGCCGTAGGAAGAAGTCGTCGTCGGGCTGCACCCAGTACGCGAGGCTATTGCCCAGATCCATGAGCGGATCACCGAGTGTCGCCATCTCCCAATCGAGCACGCCGACCACGCGCGTGAGGTCGTCCGGATCGAGCACGAGATTGTCGAGTCGGAAGTCGTTGTGAATGACGCAGGTCGCGACGTCCTCGGGGACGTGCGCCGCAAGCCACGCCATCACGGTGCGGCAGCGAGGCGCCTTCCAGGTGCGCGCCTGCACGTAACGGTCGCTCCAGCCCTCGATCTGCCGCCGGGCGTAGCCCGTTCCCTTGCCGAGGCCCTCGAGGCCGGAGCGGGCGATGTCCACCCTGTGCAGGGCCACGAGCGTGTCGATGACGCTGAAGCAGAGGCGGCGCGCCGCGTCGGGCTCGAGCGTCACTCCTTCGGGAAGCCGCGCCCGCGGGATCACGCCCTCGATCCGCCGCATCACGTAGAACTCGCTCCCGATGACGGCGGTGTCGTCGCAGGTGGCGAGGATCTCGGCGACATACGGGAAGACGGGCGCGAGCGCCTGCTGGATGCGCGCCTCGCGCAGCATGTCGTGGGCCGACTTCGCCTTCTTGCCCTCGGGAGGGCGCCGCAGCACGAGATCGTCGCCGTCGTACTCGAGCCGGTACGTCCAGTTCGAGGCCCCGCCCGCGAACTGCGTGACGCGGGGAGAGCCGGAGAGCTGCGGCAGCCTTTCCTTCAGCCAGGCGTCGAGCTTGCCGACGTCGAAGGTCTCGCTCGGGCGGACCGGGCCGGCGACGTCGACGGAGGACATCAGGGTCGAACGCGGCGATGGTCGGGCTTGCCGCGCAGCAGCATGTCCTGGGTGCTCTTCCTCATCAGGCGGAGATAGAGCGAGACCGGGGCGAAGCGCTTGAGCCTCCACGCGAATCGTCCGTCCGCATGCGTGACGATGTGGAGGTCGCCGCGCGCGACGCCCTCGTAGACGATCGCGGCGATCTCTTCGGGCGTGGTGCGGGAGCGATCCACCATGGCGTGGGTGGCGCGCGCGATCTCGTCGTTCCCCGACCGGAGCGACTCGGTGAGGTTCGTGCGGAAGAAGGACGGGCAGACGACCGACACGTTGATCCGATCCGGTTCCAGCTCGATGCGCAGCGATTCCGAGATCGCCACGACGGCGGCCTTGGTGGCGCAGTAAGCGGACATCTGCGCCGGGTGAACGAGGCCCGCGACGGAGGCGACGTTCACGAAGTGTCCGCGGCCCTGTCGCAGGAAGATCGGAAGGAAGGCCTGGCAGCCGCGCACCACGCCGAGCACGTTGATGTCGACGATCCACTGCCAGTCGGCGATCGAGAGCTCGCCGATGCCGCCGCACGCAGCCACGCCCGCATTGTTGATCACGACGTCCACGCCGCCCCAGCTGGCGGCGAGCCACTCCGCCGCGCTTGCGAGATCGGCTGCTTGCGTCACATCGCAATGCTGGAAGTGAGCCCCGACACCGTGGGCGGAGAGTGCCGCGAGCGTCTCCCGCCCGCGCTCCTCGTGGATGTCACCGATGCAGACCCTGTAGCCCGCCTCGGCATAACGTTCGGCGAGGGCGCGGCCGAGCCCGGAGGCGCCCCCCGTGATGAAGACTCGAGGGGAATCTGCTTCACGCGACCCGGTCAATGATCACCTCGCCCGGGCGGATTCGCGGCTCTGGTCGTTGCCTCTCTGATCATTCCGGCGCCACGCGACGGGCCCGGGTCAGCTCGGGATAGCGCGCCAGCTCGAGCCTGGCAATGACCGCGCGATGGACCTCGTCGGGGCCGTCCGCGATGCGCAGCACGCGCGCGAGGGCAAAGAGCGCGGTCAGAGGCACGTCGTCCGAGACTCCTGCCCCCCCGTGCATCTGGATCGCCTCGTCCACGACGCGCTGGAGCACGTTCGGCACGACGACCTTGATCGACGAGATCTCTTTCAGCGCCGCGAGCGGCCCCACCTCGTCGAGCCGCCAGGCCGCGTGCAGCGTGAGGAGGCGCGCCTGGTCGATGGCGATGCGCAGGTCGGCGATGCGCTCGCGATTTCCGCCCAGATCCGCCAGCGGCTTGCCGAACGCGGTCCGGGTGAGCGAGCGTGTGACCAGCAGCGTGAGCGCGCGCTCGGCGGCGCCGACGCAGCGCATGCAGTGGTGGATGCGGCCCGGGCCCAGGCGCCCCTGCGCGATCTCGGCTCCCCGGCCGGGCCCCGCGATCAGGTTGTCCCTGGGCACGCAGACGTTCGTGAACGCGACCTCGCCGTGGCCATAGGGCTCGTCGAAGTCGCCGAAGACGGTGAGCATCCGTTTGATCGAGACGCCCGGCGTGTCGAGAGGCACGAGGACCATGCTGTGGCGATGGTGGCGATCGGCGGCGGGTTCGCTGACGCCCATGAAGATCACGACCTTGCAATTCGGGTGACCCAGACCCGTCGACCACCATTTCGTGCCGTTCAGGACGAGCTCGTCGCCGTTTTGCACGATGGTGGCGCGAACGTTTGCCGCATCGGAGGACGCCACATCGGGCTCGGTCATGCAAAAAGCCGAGCGGATGCGGCCGGCCAGCAGCGGCTCGAGCCACTTCTCCTGCTGCGCCGGCGAGCCGTACTTCGCGAGCACTTCCATGTTCCCGCTGTCGGGCGCGTTGCAATTGAAGATTTCCGGCGCGAGCAGGCTCCTGCCCATCTCTTCGGCCAGCGGGGCGTACTCGACGCTCGTGAGGCCCGGCCCCGCGGCGTGGTGCGGCAGGAAAAGGTTCCAGAGCCCCTCGGCTCGAGCCTGCTCCTTCAGCGCCTCGACGGCGGGGGAGACGCGCCAGAGCGTCCAGTCGCCTGCGTTGCGCGCGGCGAGGATGTCTCGGCGGTGGGGCTCCTCGATCGGAAGAATCCGCTCGGAGACGAAACGCCTCGCGCGGACGAGGAGCTCGCTCGATCGATCGCTCTGGCGAAAGTCCATGCCGCAACACTAGCAGGGCGTGGCGAAACCGCTCTCGAGGCTCGTTCTCCTTCGTGAACCGCGTTCGACATGGCGATGCTCTCCGGCGCGGGTGCATCATGGCGCGGTGGTTCCGCCGCGAACGCCGGTTCCGAGGTCCCCGTGAGCAGCTCCTTCCCTGCTGAGCCGCTCCACGAGATCGCGGTCCAGCTCGCGAACCTGCTCTCGGAAGACGCTCGCTTCTGGCTGCGCCGCGACTACGTGCCGGCGGGCACCGAGCCCGTCCCCCTTCGCTTCGAGACCGGAGACCGCATCTCGCCGCGCGGACAGGCCGTGCTCGCCTGCGTCGCGGGCCTGCTGGCGACTCCCTATCGGGCGTCGCGTCCCAACGATTACCAGCCCACGCCCACGGTCTGGAGCCCCGCCACTGTCGTCGTCGCCGCGCTGGCACACACCGCGCATGTGGTGGTGCGGCTCTCGACGGAGAGCGCGCCCGAGGGCGAATCGCTCACGTTCGAGGTCTCCTCCGCGCTCGACCGAAATCTCGCGATGGGGCGCTACACGATCCCGCTTCCCGCGCCGGAGTGAGCCGGCTCAGGAGACTCGCCCTTCTCCGAGGCTTCAGGGCTCAGCCACCCGTGGTCGTCGATGAGGCTGAGGGCGGGAGTGAGAGCGGGAACGTGTTCTGCCGCGCGCGATGCCTCGCCGGGCTGCACGGATCGAAGCGCCTGGCGTCGGAGGCTGGCGAAGGCTTCGTGAATTCCGCTGGAAGAGTTCGCAAGACCGCTGGCGCTCGTTTCATCGGAAGACTTCATTTGGGTACTTTCTTTTGTATGAAAGAGTGCGAGACCCGGGTCGGACGGTTCGCCTCGGCTCCAGTCCGGCGCCGGGTCTGCGCGGGGGAGGATGAGTCAGTACCGTGAGCGGATCGACGGGCCGAAGGGTCGGATACCGCTGATCCCGGCGGTGAGCGGCGCGGGGCCGGCGCCGGTGGCCAGGCCCGGAGAGACGGAACCCGGAGTCTTGGTCAGCTGATAGCCGTTCCAGGCGGCCGCGAGCCCGTGCACCACGCTCGCGATCCGATACAAGCTCTTGCCCTGTCTCTCGTTGCCATGCTTGATCTGGTTCTCGGCGACGAGCGACACGACCCCCGAGAGGACGAGCATGATCGGGATCGGCGCCGCCTGCACGACGGCATTCCCTTCCGCGGCACCGGAGCGGCTGAGCGCGGATTGCGTGGTCGCGCCATCCGCGACGAGCGTGGCGCCGAGCGCGAAGCGGGTCTGCCCGATCGTGCAGCCGCTCGAGAGCACGCTGAGCACGAGGACACCCAGGCTCAGGAGGGCCGCGACCAGATAGCGGTGCGGCGGCTCCGTGCGCGAGGCGGTCGGTGCAAACCAGGGATTTCCGTTCCATTCGGCGTTGGTGGTGCTCGTGTTCATGTTCGTTCTCCCCTGCGCCACTCATCGCAAGGCGGAAACCAGATGTGTCAGCCTTTGGAATCAGCGACTTACCTCGCATCTCCATGAGCTCACGTGTGTCATGAGACAGCGACGCGGGTGTCTCTGGAACGCGTACCATTCCCGCGAGCCAGCCGTGAACGTTCCCGTGATGACCCGGAGCTCCCGGACGATGCGGCGCCGCCGCCGC
>JBDSFL010000340.1:0-10092 GCA_039919545.1 Thermoanaerobaculia bacterium
CGGTCACGTCCGTCGACTGCCGGGCGTCAACGCCGAACGGGCGGAGCAGGTTGCGCGCGACGGCCGACAGGCCCGCCGTCAGGGGTGTCAGGAGGCCGACGAGGAGCTCGACGGGGCGCGAGACGAACAGCGCGAACTGCTCGGGTCGGCGTGCCGCGAGCGTTTTCGGCGTGACCTCGGCGACCACGAGAAGGAGGAGCGTGGTGACGACCGTAGCGGCCAGCACGCCCCACTTCTCACCCAGCAGCGGAATGGCGATGGCGGTCCCGATCGAGCCGGCGGCGATATTGGCCACCGTATTTCCGATCAGCAGCGTGCCGATCGCCTTCGGGAGCTGCGCGCGCAGGCGCTCCAGCCGCAGGGCTCCGGGACGGCCCTCCTGCTTGAGCTTGAAGACGGCAGAATCCGGAACCGAGGTGAGCGCCGTCTCCGAGCCCGCGAAAAAGGCCGAAGCCAGCGCGGCGCCGATGTACACGCCCAGCAGGACCCAGAGGGCGAGTGTCATCGACGCCTCACGGCCCAGCCCGCGCCCATGGGCTCGATCTGCACGGGCTGCAGCGAATCGCCGCGGCACGGCCCCGAGACGCAGAGGCCCGATTCGGGCGCGAAGAGCGCTCCGTGCTTGCGGCACACGAGAAGCTTGCCGTCCTCCGAGACGAAGTCGTCTTCGCCTCGGTCGAGCGGCACGGGCACGTGGGGACAGAGGTTGAGGTAGGCGCGCGGCCCCGCGTCCGTCTGGACGAGGATCGCCTCGAGCGGACGGCTGGCCCCCGCGCGCTTGGTGAAGCGGATGGGCACCGTGGGCGAGAGCTCTTCGGAGCCGAAGATGAAAGGCTCCCGCTCGCGGCCGCTCCGCAGCAGCTCTGGCGTTTCGCCGTCGCTCGTGTCCTCGAAGAGCCCGGGGTCATCTCCGCGAACCGGAAGGCCCGCGAGCACCGGAAGGTCGGCGGGAGGCATCGGCAGGATGCGCGCCTCCTCCGGCGTACTCCAGCGCACCGCCTCGCAATCGAGGGCGGCGGGCTCGCCCAGCATCGCGCGGACCCGGAAGAAGAGCAGCGTGACGAAACGTCGAAATCCGGTGGCGGCTCCGGAATTCGAGCTGGCCGCCAAATTGGAGCTGGTCGCGAACGAGTGAGGAACGAGACCGAGCGGCGTCACGCCCAGCTCCTCGCGCCACTCCCTCATCAGCGCGTCTTCCGGAGTCTCGTCCGCTTCGACCTTCCCGCCGGGGAACTCCCAGAGCCCGGGGAAGTCGCCCGTCGAATGCCTGCGGCACAGGAGCAGCCGGCCCTCCCGGACGTGAATGCCGGCCACGACCCAGAGCGGGCGTGTCATGAGGGAGTCCGGGCGAGCGCCGCGCGTGCGTTGCGCGAAAGCCCTTCGGGGGTCGCGCGCCAGATGGCCGTATCGGCAAAGCGCTCCTCGAACGCCTCCCGGTCGAGCGCGACGAGGTCTGCGGGATCGAGCGACGACGGGAACGCCGCGGGAAGCCCCGAGTGCGGGATCGCCTCGTTCCAGGGACAGACGTCCTGGCAGATGTCGCAGCCGAAAAGCGCGCCGTCGAGAGACTGCTCCTGCTCCGGGCTCAGCGGACCCCGCTTCTCGATCGTCAGGTACGAGAGGCAGCGGCGCGCGTCGAGCAGACGCGGCGCGACGAAGGCGTCGGTGGGGCAGCTCTCGAGGCAGCGCATGCACGAGCCGCAGCGGTCGAGCGTGCCATCGATCGCGGCGGCAGTCGACGCGAGAAGAATGTCCGTGAGGATCTCGCCCAGCACGACGTGGGACCCGACCCCCGGAATGATGAGCAGCCCGTTCTTGCCGATGAAACCGAGACCGGCCCTCAGCGCGAGGTCCCGCTCGAGCACGGGGGCCGTGTCCACGCACACCCGGAAGTGCGAGCCCTTCGGCGCGAGAGGCTTCACGTCCTCGATCACGGCGTGCAGCTTTCTGCGCAACACGCGATGGTAGTCCTCCCCTCGGGAATACCGCGCGATGTTCCCCGGCTCTCCCTCGGGCACCTGCCAGGCCACCGCGAGGACCGAGCGGCAGTAGGGAAGCACGGAATCGAGACGGCGGCGGGCCTCGGCGTCGCGCTCCAGCCACGTCATTTCGCCGTGATGCCCCGCCTCGAGCCACATCTGGTACGTCTCGTATGAAGCCGGCGCGTCCGCCGCCACCACGCCCGCTGCACAGAAGCCGTGCCGGCGTGCGGCATCCACGATCGCGCGTGAGAGCGCGAGGGGATCTTCGGGATGGGGTGGGGGAGGCCAGCGCGGGCCCGTCGCGCGTGGGCGGCGGTGAAGCATGCCAGACCGGAGTCTATCAATCGATCCCGTATCATTCCCAGCGAGTCCATTCAGAGTTGAAAACTGCTCCCGATCCGGCCCGCACCGGCAGTCTGCTGGGTCGCTACCGTCTGATCGAGCTGATCGGCTCGGGAGGCATGGGCGAGGTCTATCGCGCGGTCGACACGGCCCTCGATCGCGAGGTCGCCGTGAAGATCCTTCCTCCGGAAGCGGTCGCCACGCCCGATAACCGGCGCCGCTTCGAGACCGAGGCCAAGAGCGCCGCGACCGTCTCGCACCCCAACCTCGTCCCGGTATACGACGTGGGGGAGAGCGATGGCACTCCTTTCATCGTGCAGGAGCTCGTCAAGGGCTCGACGGTGAGCCACATCCTGGACGAACGCGGGAGCCTGCCCATCGAGCGCGTGGCGGAATGGGGCGCGCAGGCCGCGGACGGGCTGGCCCACGCCCACGAGGCCGGCATCCTGCACCGCGACGTGAAGCCCGGGAACCTGATGATCGGCCAGGACGGGCGGCTGCGCGTCCTTGACTTCGGCCTCGCCAAGATGGTGAGCGGCGCCCGGCCGCGGCTCTCCGTGGATCCCCTCACGCGGGACGGGTTCGTGGTCGGCACGGTGCATTACATGAGCCCCGAGCAGGCGCTGGGGCGGGAGGTCGACGCCCGCTCGGACGCGTTCTCGCTCGGCATCGTCCTCTACGAGATGGCGACGGGGCGGCGCCCCTTCGACGCGGAGTCGGCGATCGGGACGATGCACGCCATCGCCTACGACCCGCCGCGACCCTTCGCCCCTGCCGATCCCCGGCTGCCGGAAGGCTTTCTCGCCATCCTCGACAAGGTGCTCGAGAAGCGCCCCGAGGACCGCTACCAGACGCTCGCCGATCTCGCGGTCGACCTGCGTCGCTTCCTCAAGAGAACGAGCGGCTCGAACCTCGCGGCGGTGGTGGCCTCGCGTGGTGCGGAGCCGACGCTCGAAATCGCCACGGCCGGAAAGCCGCGCGTCCGCCGCTTCCGGATGGCTCTGGCGTGCGGGGCAGCGGCCGCGGTTCTCGGCGCGGGATGGTGGATTCGCGCGTCCCGGATTTCTTCGCCGGCCGCCCTCTCGACCACGCGCTTCATCGTGCAGACCGACAGCCGCGAGGAAGGGGCGGTCTTCTCGCCCGACGGTCACGGCTTCGCCTACGCTTCCAACGCACACGGCGACTACGACATCTACTACCGTCTGCTCTCGGGCGGCTCTCCGGTGCGCCTCACCGATTCGCAGGACGACGAACGCCAGCCTGCGTTCACGCCAGACGGCGCGAGCATTCTCTTCACGCGAGGCGATCTCGCCGGAGGCAGCGCGTCGGTTTGGTCGGTGCCGGCCCTGGGCGGGCCCGTTCGCCGCGTCCTTGATTCCGGCGACGAGCCCGTCGTTTTCCACGACGGCAAGCGCCTCCTCTCGCGACGTTTCGGGGCGGGCCGGACGTCATTGTGGGAGACGAGCATCGACGGCAGCGCGCCTCGGAAGATCTTCGACGCGGAGCGCGGCGAGCTGACCGGGGCGCGCCTCTCATCCGACGATCTCTGGATCGCCTTTTTCTGGCGCGAAAGTTATCCCGGCGCCCTGGGTGACGTCTGGAAGGTGAGCGCGAGCGGCGGAAAACCGATTCGCCTGACCACCGACCGCCGTGACGTGTGGGGAAACGTCGCGTGGGCGGCCGACGACTCGACCATCCTCTTCGGCTCGGCCCGCTCCGGCGCACCCACCATCTGGGCGGTCGCCGCAAAGGGCGGAGCCCTCAGGCCCGCCGTGAGCGCCAGCGGCTGGGCCGTGTCGCCCAGCCTCTCGCCCGATGGACGGTCGATGCTCGCGCAGACGCGGCGGGCCATCTCCGATGCCTGGGATTATTCGCTCCCCGCGGGCGAGGCCCGCGCGCTGACGAACTCGGGCAGCATCTGGGCGCCCACCCAGCTGCCCGACGGCCGCCTGCTCTACGGGGACTGGGCGCGACAGGAAGAAGAGATCGACCTCTACGTCGAGGACGCGAGCGGTTCACGGTCTCTCGTCGGGCGCGGCTCGAATCCGCGCGCTTCGGCCGATGGGAAGCATTTTTTCTTCTCGTCCGCCCTCGGCGGGGGGAGGCGCGGCCTGTTCACCGCGGAGCTCGAAGGGGGGCCGTCGCGCCGGTTGACGGATCCGCCCGGAAGCGACGAGTACCCCGACGCCGCAGGCGATGGCTCGTTCCTGGTCTTCTGCCGTACCGAGGCTTCGGGCGAGAGCGCGCTCATGACACTTTCCCTGAAAGACCCGCACGCCGCGCCAAAGCGCCTCTTCGCGGGCGATGCGCTCTCGTCACGCGCGGGCGCGAGCGCGGCCGTGCTCAGGAGCTGTACTCCCGCGCCAGGCTGCGGCGTGTATGCCGTTCCGTACGACGGGGGCCGGCCCCTCCTGCTCGTGCCGGACGGACGCTGGCCCGCGCTCTCCCCCGATCGGGAGACGGTGTATGCGGTGGTGGGGCCGAAATCGAAACCGTCACTCGTGCGCGTTCCTCTGGACGGCTCCCGCGCTCCGGCGGCGCTCTTCGAATTCAATGCGGGGCGTGACCCGCAGTTCTGGGCCGTCTTCACTCTCGACGTCACCGCCGACCATCGCCACGTCATCGCCACGCACCAGAAGAACGACGACGACATCGTTCTCATCGAGGGTCTCCTTCCATGAGTCAGCCGCCTCCCCGCGTCCTGTATCCCACGCTCTTCTTCTGCATCGTCCTCGTGGGCGTCTCGATCATCTGCATCTCGGTGCTGACGCCGTTCTTCGTCGCCATCGCCTGGGCGATCGTGCTGGCGATCGGCTTCCGGGCTCCGTGGCACTGGATCGTCCGCAAGCTGCCGAAGCGCCGGGTCGCGGCGGCGGCGATCGCCTCGACGCTGATCGCGCTCGTGGTCATCGTTCCCGCCGCGCTGCTGGCCATCGTTCTTTACGGGCAGGCCGCGGAGGCGGTCTCCCGCTTTTCCGCGCAGCTGCGCTCTCAGCACATCCGATCGGTCCAGGACGTCGTCACGATACCCAGCGTCGCCCGCGTCGTTCAGGACATCAGCGCCCGAGCCGGCCTCACCCCGGCGGACATCCAGGCGAAGCTCGCGGACGTGGGGACCGCGGCGTCGGCTTACCTCGCGGCCAGAAGCGCCGGCGTGGTGCTGAGCCTGCTGGACGCGGTGATCACGTTCGCCACCACGATCTTCCTGCTCTTCTTTTTTCTCAGAGACGGCGACGAGATGACCGATGCGGTGACCGATCTGATCCCGCTCCGGGGCGAGGACCGCGTCGAGCTGATTCGCCGGCTTCGCAAGATGGTTCAGTCCATCTTTCGCGGCTCGCTGCTCTGCGCCCTCATCCAGGGAGCGTCGGGCGCGGTCGGCTGGGCCTTCGCGGGCCTCCCCTCGCCCGTGCTCGCCGGCGCGGTGATGGGAATCCTCTCGCTCCTGCCCATCGGCGGCACGGCCATCGTGTGGGCGCCGGGAGCGATCTGGCTCTGGCTGGACGGACGGCACGGGCCCGCCATCTTCCTCGCGCTGTGGGGAATCATCGTGACGTCGTTCGTGGCGGACAACGTCCTGAAGCCGTGGCTCATCGGCGGCACGGGCGAGCTCAACACCCTCGTCGTCTTCCTCGGAGTCTTCGGAGGGCTGAGCGCGTTCGGGCTGCTCGGCATCTTCATCGGGCCGCTGGCCCTGGCGCTCGCCGCCACGCTGCTCGAGATGCTGCGCGGTCACGCGCGCAAATCCGAGCTGGTGCCGACCCTCGGGATCTCTACTTGAGCAGGCGCATCACGCAGACCTGAAGCACGCCGATGGTGGCGCCGCCGATCAGGAAGAGCAGGAGCCAGGGGAGGAGGTGGTCGTACTTCCTCATCAGCTCGGCGACCTTTTGCATCAGTTTCCTCATTTCACGGTTTCCAGTCTGCGACGTAGATGTCTCTGTCTTCAGGCCGTCCGGCACGACGGCTGGAGGTGAACGCGAGCCGCCGCCCATCCGGAGAGAAGCTGGCTGAGCCGTCGTGAGCGGGGTGATACGTGATCCTTTCGAGGTCCGTGCCGTCCGAGCTCACCGCCCAAAGGTCGAAGTTCCTGCCGCGCGGATCGGCGAGGTTCGAGCTGAAGAGGATCCGGTCCGTCCGCCCGGGAAAAAAGCTCGGGGCGCCGTTCATCGCGCCGTTCGCGGTCACGGCCTGGTCTTCCCGGCCGTCGGGCCGCACCATCCTGATCTCGCGACCGCCAGGGAGCGTTTCGTGCCGCGCGCCAGTCGTGCCGCCATCTCTGCGTCGTGAAGCGTAGACGATGCGTTCCCCGTCGTCGCTGAATCGCGCGCTGCCGTCACGTCCCGGCGCCGTGGTGAGAGCGCTCATCGGCGGGTCGTCGGCGGAGATCGCGGTGAGGGACGCGATGGTGGCGAGATTCAAGGAATCACCGCGGAACGAGCTCACGACGATGCGCCCCGAGCGCGAGAGGCTTGCCAGCCCGCCCAGCCTAGCCGTGCGGGTGAGCCGCCGCAGGCCTGACCCGTTCGCCTCGGCGGTATAGAGATCGGCGGAGGCCACGATCGCCGGCTCCTCGAGGCGGGCTTCGCAATCCGGCCGCGCGCTTTCGTTCGCGGCGAAGAGGATGCGGCCGTCCCCAGGAAACGCGGAAGGCGAACCGGCCCACCCGCGCCCGCTCGACAGGAGCCGCGGCTCCGCCGGGACGGCGAGCTGTCCCGCCGCACGGGCGTTCGCGGAGATCGAGAAGACCTGCTCGCACGGATAGGGCGGGCGCCGCGAGGCGTAGACCAGCATCTCTCCGTCCGCCGACCACGCCACGTCGCGCGCCGATTCGCCCGCCGTCAGCGCGTGGAGGTTCTCGAGATGAGCCTCACTCGCGTTCGTGCCCGGCAAGTTCGCGGGGGACCACTCCGGCAAGGGAGCGACCGCGACCTCGACGGGCCGCACACTCGACGTGCGCGACGAGCATGAAGCCGCGGATCCCAGCGTGATCACGCAGACGAGGGACAGCGAGGCGGGATGAAAACGCGACGACATGGGCGGACCCCGTAATATAAACGACCGATGGCCACGAAGACGCCGCAACGAGCGGCATTCTCCGATGCGGGCGCGCTGGCGCGCGAGCTCGTCGACAAGCTCGAGGCGATGTCGACGGCGGTGCCGATGACGTCGGCGTCGTCGTCGGCCGGCTCGCATGCGCCGCCGGGCCGGTTCCGGTTCGAGCTGGCCGGGCCGCGCGAGATGCTGGAGAACGCGGCGCGCTTCGTCGCGCCGAGGCTGCCCGCGGACGCGGGCCTGCGCCGAGCGAAGGCGCTCCTCCTGCGCGTGCTCCGCATCGTGACCCGCGACCAGACCGCCTTCAACTCGGTGCTCGTCGAGACTCTCCGATCCGCGCTTCACGAGGTGGAGCAGGGAGCCGTCCGCATCGACGGCGCCCTCCTCGCCGAGAGCGATGCCCGCGTCAGGGGGGTGGCCGGCATCGATCAGCGGCTCGAGCAGGACGCGGAGACGGCGCGCCAGCTGACCGAAGCCCTGGCGGAAGCTGCCCGGATGCGCTCGCTCGGCCTCGCGGAACGCGCCGCCCTCGCGGCGGATGTCGTGTCGACGCAGAAGCGCATCGATCTCCTCGAGCAGGACCGCGATGCCCGGGCCGAGCGTCTCGCGCGGACTCTGGAAGAGGCTGCCGAGAGCCGTCTGCGCTTCGAGCAGGACGCGCGTTTTCTCAACGATCAGCTCCGGACGATGCGCCTCGAGCTGACCTCGCTGCGGCAAGGGCTCCGGACGCGCGGCTCGGAGGCCGGCCCGGTCAGTCCGGCGTCCGTGGACGCCGTGTCGCCGATCGTGCGGCCCGGCACCGGCTCGATGGATCCTTCCGATCCCTTGCGGGCGGGCCTCTATGCTCACTTCGAGGATCGCTTCCGCGGCTCGGAGGAGGAGATCCTCCACCGTCAGCAGGCGGACGTGGAACAGTTTCGCGGCGCGCCCGGGCCGGTGGCCGATCTGGGCTGCGGCCGCGGCGAGTTCGTGCAGGCGCTCCTCGCGGAGGGAATTCCCGCCGTGGGCTGCGATGCCAATCCGGTCATGGCTCAGCGCGCGCGAGAGAAGGGGCTTCCCGTCGATACTCAGGATCTTTTCTCGTGGCTCGACGCGAGGCCGGACGATTCGCTCGGCGGCGTCACCGCCTACCAGGTGGTCGAGCACCTCCCGCCCTCCGCCCTGTTCGATCTCGTCGAGCTCGCGGTCTCCAAGCTCGCCGTCGGCGGGCGCCTTCTGTTCGAGACGATCAATCCGGAATCCGTCTATGCGATGCGCTGGTTCTGGATGGATCTCACGCACGTGCGGCCCGTACCCGCTCCCTCGCTCGAGCAGCTCATGGTCGAGTCGGGGCTGCGCGACGTGCGAATCCATTTCCGCTCGCCCGTGCCCGCGCACGAAAGCGTGTCGGATGAGGTGGCGGGCCCCCTCGCCCTCACGCCGATCACGCGCCTGCTCTTCGGACCCCAGGATTACGCGATCACGGGCACCAAGTAGGCAGGACGAGGAGCGATGGCGAACATCCTCGTCTGTACGGCTCAGGTGCCGTTCGCGTCGGGAGGTGCCGAGCGCCACGCGGCCGGGCTCGTGCGGGAGCTGAAGGCGGGCGGCCACACCGTCGACCTGGTGCAGCTGCCGTTCAAGTGGTATCCCCGCGCCGAGATCCTGACCTCCTCGCTCGCCTGGCGGCTGCTCGACGTCTCCGAAGCCGATGGCCGCCGCGTCGACCTCGTCATCCCGCTGAAGTTCCCGTCGTACCTGGTCCGGCACGAGAACAAGGTCGTCTGGCTCATCCACCAGTTCCGGCAGGCCTACGACCGGTTCGGCACCGACGACAGCGATTTCGATGCGGGGCCAGTCGACACGCGCTGGCGCGAGCTCATCGCGCAGACGGACGCGACCGGCCTCGGCGAGGCGAAAAAGATTTTCACGAACGCGCGGAATACCGCCGAGAGGCTGTCCCGGTACAACGGAATCGCTTCGGAGGCGCTCTACCACCCGCCGCCTCTTCATGGGCGGTATCGCGACGAGCCCTCTCGCGGGTATGCGCTGGTCGTGGGCCGGCTCGACCGCTGGAAGCGCATGGACCTCGCCATCGAGGGCGCCGCCGCGGGGCGCTTCCGCCTGGTGATCGCGGGAGCGGGGCCGGACGAGGAAAGGCTTCGGCGCACCGCCGCCGCCTGTGGCGCTCAGGTCGAATTTGCAGGCGGGGTTTCCGACGAGTCCCTGGTGGACCTCTACGCTGGGTGCGGCGTCGTGCTCTTCACGCCTTCAGACGAGGACTACGGCTACATCGCGCTCGAGGCGTTCCTCTCCGGCAAGCCGGTGGTCACCTGCGGCGACTCCGGAGGGCCGCTCGAGTTCGTCGTGGATGGTGAGACGGGCCGGGTGGTGGCGCCGACCGGAGCGGCCGTGGGCCAGGCCGCGGCGCAGCTCCTGGCCGATCCCGCTCTCGCGGTCCGGCTGGGCCGGGCGGGCCTGGAACGCGTGAGGCCCATCTCGTGGAAGACCGTGGTGAGTACCCTCCTTCAGGCCGGAGGCATCGGCTGAGCCCATCGAGCGCCCGGCCCTCCCGGCCCTCCCGGCTCTCTCTGGGTTTCGTGAGCCCGCTGCCTCCGGTGCGCTCGGGCATCGCGGACTATTCCGCGGAGCTCCTTCCTGAGCTTGCGCCGTATGCGAACGTCACGACGTATTCGCCCGGCGAAGCGGCCCGCGCAGCGCAAGCGAACCACGA
>JBDSFL010000376.1:0-11322 GCA_039919545.1 Thermoanaerobaculia bacterium
GCCGGACAGCTCTATCCCTATCGCGTCGAGCCGGCGGGGCGGGTGAGTGCTCTCGAGAACCCGGCGCGACCGCTGGGCGTCGCGTTGCCGGCCAACTTCCGGACCGTCTCGGCGCCTTTCGCCGTAGGCGACCTCTGGGTCTTCCTGTCGGATGGCGTGATCGAAGGTCACTCGGCGGATGGGGCGGAATTCGGCTTCGAGCGGCTCGAACGGGTGATGGCCTCGGCCGTCGCCGGCCGGAGTGCGGCGCAACTGCGCGATGAGATCCTGAAGGCCTGGCGCGAATTCACGGGGCGGGATGAACCGGAGGACGACCTGACCCTGCTCGTGCTCCGCGTGCTCGAATAGCGGGAGATTCCCCTACCGCCCGTGCGTGAGCCGGTAGCTGCGCGCGAAGCCATCGCTGAGATCCTTCACGGTGACCTCGATCGTCCCCGCGGCCGCGCACGAATAAGTCTCCTCGACTTCCGGACCTTCGCCCCGGCTGCGCTGCACGGGCTCGGCGGCCAGGTCTCGCCGGCTCCTGAGATCCCGGTCGAACGGGAAGTGGAATTCGTCCCACGGAGTCAGATCGCCATCTGGGCGGCCTGCTTCCATGCGGCTGCATTCCACGAAGCGGTAGTGGCCTATGTTGTGTGCCGCACGGTACCGCCGGATCGAGAGGAGGGGCGGCTGCCCTGCGGCGGGGACCACGGTCTCGCGGTCGAAAATCGCATCGAAGACGACGTCGCCGCCAGACGCTGATTCGCGGAAGACGCCGAACGTTCGGGAAAAGCGCTCCGAGAGCGAGTATCCGGCGGACTCGTCGAGGAAGACCGCGAGCCCCATCGCCGTGGCCGCGAAGGGATGCGGCGAACGTTTCACCCGCTTGTCTCCGAACCGCTCGCGCAGCAGCCGCGAGACGAGCGGAAAGGCTCCGGCGCCTCCCACGACGTAGATCCCCGCCAGCTCGCTTGCGTCCACGCGCGCGCCGCCCCGCTCGGCTCCGGACAGCACGGGCTCGAGCGCGGCGAGAGTCTTCTCCACGAGCGGCAGACAGACCGTGTAGATCTCGTCGATAGGGACGGCGAGCGGGGGCTTCTCCAGCACCGCGAGGTCCACGAGGAACCGCCGCGTGTTGGGACCCACCGCTTCCTTCTGACGCGCGCATTCTTCGAGAAGCAGCATCCGCTCGTTCGCGTCGATAGTGGGGTTGCCGGCGCGGGAGAGAACGAGCGCGAGGATCGCGTCGTCGAAGTCGTCGCCTCCGAGGCGTTGCACGCCTTCACTCGCCACGACCTCGCTCTGCCGCTCGGACATCTTCAGGAGGGAGGCATCGAAGGTGCCGCCGCCGAGATCGTAGATGGCCACATACTCCCGCTTGCCCGTGATCGTCGAGCGATATCGATGCGCGTACTCGAATCCCGCGGCCGAAGGCTCGTTCAGGAGAGCCCGCACCTGAAAGCCGGCGCGCGCAAACGCGTCGAGCGTTAGGAAGCGCTGGGCGCTCGACGCGTTGGCGGGCACGCTGACGGCAGCTTCGAGCAGCTCATCGACCGCGAGGCCGGCATTGGAGCGCGTCACGAGGTCGCGATGGAGCGAGGTGAGGAAGCCCTCGAACAGCCGGGAGAGCAGGTGGCGACGCCCCGCCAGCTCGACCTCGGTCGCGGGTCCCGCATCGTTGAACAGCCGTTTGAAGGAACGGAGCAACGTCCAATCTGGCAGGTGCCGCACGGCGGCCGCCTCGAGTCCGTAGCGTAGCTCCCCGTTCTCGTGCGCAGCCACGAGCGAAGGGAAGACGTCGCTTCCGTCGAACGCGATCACGGGATAGTTACCCCGGTCTACGAGGGCCACGGCGGTGTGGGTGGTACCGAAATCAATCCCCAAGCGCATTCCAGCGGACTTTACTCACCCGGCGAGGCCTCGTCGAGTTCAGGGCGGGGTAGGATCGGGGATCAATGCCTCGTCGCCGTACCCCTTCAATCTTCTCGGGCGGCGCGGCCCTGCCTTTCCTCCTTGCCCTTTGGTGCTCTCCGCTCCCAGCGGCATCGTTCGTCGCACCCAGGGTGGGAGCGCGCCTCTTGCCCGGCGCGATCGGGACCGCCGCGTGGACACTTCCGTCCGTCGCCAGCGCGGTGACGGAGTCCGAGCTTCTCCTCTCGCTTGACGGGGGGCTCACATTTCCGATCCGCCTCACTCGCGACCTCGACATCGACACGAGCCGTGTTCGTTTTCGAGTTCCGAATCTCCCCACCGATCGGGCGCGGCTCGCTCTCCGCGTCGGCTTCCGGGATCGCGGTGAGGAGATCATCGAGACCATCGGGCCCGAGTTCAGCATCGGGCACGACGACCGGGAGAGCCTCGAGCCCTTGGCCCGCGTTCGTGGCGAGTGGCGCACCCAAGACGCTCTGGACGAGGACCGCGACGCAAGTCCTGGAAGCTCGTCGCTTGGCGGTACGGCCGGCAGCGTGTCGGCACTCCTTCTCACAACCGAGCTGGACGAGCCCCAGCGCGCCGAGGCGCGCTTCTCCGAAGCGATTCCGAACTCTGCATCCCGGCGGTCCGGTGCCATCTCGAGATTCCTTCCGGCCCCACTCTGCCGCCGGCAGGTCTCTCGGCCGAAGCGGGAATAGAACCAGTCCTTCTCCTGGCCTCGTACTCGCGCCTTCTACGAGCTCTCACGGATTGTCTCCGCGAGAGGAGAAAGGACCATCCCATGCTTCGCTCTCTTTTGCAGGGCGGCCTCTGTGCCGTGTTGTTCGTTTCGACGTTGCTCGAGGGTCAGGGCACGCCAGCCGGCCCATCCACAGTGCCCCCTCAGTCTGCCGAGGTGGTCGTCTCGGCCACGAAACTGCCGGAAGATCCGATCGACGTCGCGGGCCCGGTGGAGATCATCAGCGGCGAGCAGCTCCGGCGCTCGGGCACCAAGACGATCGCCGAAGCGATTCAAGACGTGGTTGGCGTGGACACCGGCGTGGGCTCGGATAACGGCGCCCACCTGGCCGGTATCGGTCTATGGGGGCTGAAGGAGTTCGACGCGCTCCTCATCACCGTGGACGGCGTGCCCGTCGGCGGCCCGTTCAATCCCTCGCTCTCGCAGATCAACGTCGAGGACGTGGATCGCATCGAGATCGTCAAGGGACCGCAGGGCACTCTTTACGGCGTGTCTGCCTTCGCCGGAATGATCCAGGTGTTCACGCGGCGAAAGGACGCACCCGGCGGAACGGTCTCCCTCGGCTTCGGCTCGTTCGGCGAGAAGCGGGCGTCGCTCGGCTACGCCACCGAGGTCGGTGCCGACCTCTCCTTGCGGGTCTTCGGCTCCGGGGTACGAAGTGACGGCTGGCAGGACAGGACCGACTACTCCAGCGACCGGCTGACCCTTTCGGGCCAGAAGCGCTGGAGCGGCGGGTCGACGCTCGACGTCTCGGTTTTCACGTATCGCGACACGGATTATTTCGGTTCGCCGCTGCCGGTCGACGGCGACCCGGTTCCCGGGTTCGAGGCTGACCGCAACTATGCGATCCAGGGCTCGCGGCATGACCACCGTGTCTACGGCCTCTCCTCCGAGCTCTCGATCCCGCTCACGTCCACGCTGAAGCTGCAGAACACGTTCGGCCTGACGCGCGACGAGCAGATCTCGATCATCTCGTTCCCTCACGAGTTCGAGGGCGCGGAGGCCGTCGCGGAGGGTTCCGCGATCAAGCCCATCGAGACCACGCTCTTCGACGATGTTCGCCTCGCCGCGGAATTCAGCGCGGCCGGCCGGCACAAGCTCGTGGCCGGAGCGGCCGTCACCTGGGGTCGCACGACGGCCGAAGGAATCGGTTTCGACTTCGACCTGCAGGTCACGCCGGGCCCGGTGGTCCCCTCCCTGGAGGAGATCACCGTGGGAGACAACCGCTCGTTCTCGGACCGCCGCACCTTTTTCGGCATTTACGTCAACGACGCCTGGACCCCGGTTTCGTGGCTCACGTTCACGGCCGGTGCACGCTTTGACTCGACGTCGGAAGCCCTGAGCGTGCGTCAACAGGAAGTCGGCACGCCCAGTCCCGATATTGCCGAGGACAGCCGGTCGGACGGCGCGTTTTCCGGCGGCATCTCGGCGCTGGTGCGTATCGTCGAGAAGCCGGCCGGCCCGCTCGACGCGCTGAGCGCCTACGTTTCGCTCAAGAGCGCCTTCAAGCCCGCCGCGCCCAACCTCTCCGAGGCCGAGAGCGCGCGCATCCTCGATCCCGAGCGCACCCGCTCCGGCGAGTTCGGCATCAAGAGCCGCTGGCTGGATCGACAGATCTCGTTCGACGCGAGCTTCTTCCACATGAACTTCGAGAACCTCGTCGTGGCCGTACCGGACGCTAGCGGCGCCCCCTCGTTGACGAACGCGGGCGAGGAGCGATTCCAGGGAATGGAGCTGAATGCCGGTTTCCATCCGCGCTTCGCCAAGGGCCTCTCGCTCTCGGCAGGTTTCGCCAACCACGACGCGACCTTCGTCCGCTTCTCCTTCTTCAACGCCGAAGGCGCCCTTCGCGTCGTCGACGGCCGGCGCCTCGAGCTGGTTCCTCGAAATCTCTGGAACATCCGGCTCGCCTACGCGCCCGAGCTCGGCCCGGGCGCATTCGTGGCCATCCGGCATCAGGGGCAACGCCCGCTGAACCGCCGCAACACCGTCTACACCGAGGGGTTTTTCGAAACCGATGCGGGCGTCAGCTATGCGTGGTCGTGGGGCCGCCTGGCGCTCGTGGGGCGCAACCTGGGCGACGACCGCCATTACATCGCCGATAGCGAGATCGGCGATTCGCAGTTCTACGTGGCGCCGCCGCGCCGCTTCCTGGGAGAGCTCACCATCAAATTCTGATCGCGGCTATTTCCTCGAATCACGGGCGCTCGGAGGCCGGAACAGACCTCGGGCGCCCGTTTCTGACGACTTTCGCTATGCTTGAGACCGGAGGTCACATGTCATACGAACGCTCCCCCATCGCCATCTCCCCCGTCGCGGTCGAAACGCGGTTCCTGACGCGGGTCTACGGCTGGATGGCCGCGGGCCTGGCCGCAACGGCGCTCGTCGCATCCTTCGTGGTCTCGAGCCCGGCCGTCGCCCAGGTCGTGCTCGGAAACAAGATCGTGTTCTACGGCCTGATGCTGGCCGAGCTCGGCCTCGTGGTCTGGCTCAGCGGGATGATCGGAAAGATGTCGGCCACCACCGCATCAGCCGTCTTCCTTTTCTATTCGGCCCTCAACGGCTTGACGCTCTCCGTCATCTTCTTTGCCTTCACCCGCAGCTCCATCGCGTCCACGTTCCTCGTCACAGCGGGCACTTTCGGCGCGATGAGCGTCTACGGGCTCGTCACCAAACGCTCCCTGGACGGGCTCGGCTCGTTCTGCTTCATGGGGCTCATCGGCGTGGTCCTGGCGAGCATCGTCAACTTTTTCATGAAGTCCTCGATGCTCCAGTTCATCGTGAGCTGCGTGGGCGTCATCGTGTTCGTCGGGCTGACGGCCTACGACACGCGAAAGCTGAAGATGATGGCCGCCACCATCGACGCCGATTCGGAGGAGGGACGGCGCGGGGCCGTGCGGGGAGCGTTAAGTCTTTACCTCGACTTCATCAATTTGTTCCTGATGCTCCTGAACCTTTTCGGACGGCGGCGCTGATCTCGCCGCTTCACACGATTCTGTCGGCCCTGCGCTTCCTCCGGGTCACCGCGTAATGCCGGTGCTGCCGTCCGATGATCCGTCGGCCCCGTCGCCTCTCCGCTTTCTGCCATCGCCCGCCGGAGCCGAGGCCTACCCGGCGCTCTTCAAGCCGGCGGGGCGCGTGGTCCATGGCACGGACGGCCTGCTCGAGGAGGTGCGAAAAACTCTCGGCCCCGCCGTGGCGCTGGCCCACCGCCTCGATCGCGAGACCTCGGGCGTACTCCTACTCGCTCTCACGCCGGAGGCGCTCGCGACCGCGCATCGCGCCTGGCCCGAGCAGGTGAGCAAGACCTATCTCGCCCGCACGCGTGGCGTACCGTCGCCGCCGGATGGACTCATCGACGCCCCGCTGCTCGAGAACCGCAGCGGGCGCCCCGATCTCCTCAAGCGTGCGCTCGTGGCCGCATACGGGCCGGCGCGTGCGGGGCATCTCCTTTCCGGGCGCGGCGTGAACCTCATTCCGCGCATCCCGGCGAAGGGCTCGACGGCCGTCCATCCTGGTGGGCGCCCTGCGCAGACGCACTATCGCGTGCTCGCGGACGAGGGGGGCACCGCGCTGGTGGAGCTGACCCCGGTGCAGGGTCGCATGCACCAGATCCGCGTCCACCTGAGGCACCTCGGCACGCCCATTCTGGGCGATCGCCTCTATGACGATCCCGGGGACGAGGTGCTGGAGCCGCCGTTCCTCCACGCGCTCCGGCTCGTCTGGCGAAATCCGCCGGGACGGCCCGAGGGGGAAGTTTGGAGATGGGAAGCCCCGACTGAGAGATGATCCGGAAATGACAGCCCTGGTTTCGGCTCTTCCCCGGCAGGCCGCGGAGCGCCTGCTCGCTCTCTGTGACGGCGAGCGCTCGCTCGTGATCTTCGACCTCGAGACCACGGGGGCCGACCGGCTCACCGATCGCATCGTCGAGATCGCCGCCATCAAGCTCACCTGCCCCGATCGCATCGAGACCTACGAGAAGCGGATCAACCCGGGAACCCGCATCCCGCGCGAGTCCACCGCGATCCACGGCATCAGCGACGAGGACGTGAAGGACGCGCCGACCTTTGCTCAGCTCGCGCCGGAGATCACGGCGTTCTTCGACGGCGCCGATCTCGTCGGCTACAACATTCGCGCGTTCGACATCCCGGTACTCACGAAGGAGTTCGAGCGCGTGAAGCTCACGTTCCCGCTCGACGGGCGGCGGATCATCGATCCGCAGACCATCTTCTTCAAACGCGAGCCGCGCGACCTGAGCGCCGCTCTGCGTTTCTTCGTGGGGCGCGATCACGAATCGGCGCACGCCGCCCTCGCCGATGTCGTGGCCTCTGCCGAGGTGCTGGCCGGGCAGCTGTCACGCTACGGCGACCTGCCTCAGACGCTGGATGGGCTGCACCTCTACTCCACCCCCGCCGAGGGGCGCTTCGTGGATCCCGACAAGCGCTTCTTCTGGCGCGACGGCGAGGCCGTGTTCAATTTCGGTGACCATCGCGGGCGCGCGCTCGCCGAGGTGGCGCGCAGCAGCCCGGGCTATCTCGACTGGATGGTCTCGCGCGACTTCCCCGAGGACGCCAAGCGGATCGCGCGCGACGCGCTGAAAGGCATCTTTCCGAACCGGGTGTAGTCCACTTCATACATCGAGCGACAGGCGCCGCTCGATGAGACCCCTTCTGTAACGTGATGCCGCTCGGCAGGCTATTTCGCGATAACTGTCTTCGCGGCGGCGGCCAGCTCCACCCCGGACGCCACGATGGAGAGCTCCTGCTGCGCCCCACGAATCGCCTCCGGTTTGCCCCCCTGGGTCTCGCCGGCGTAATGCTTCGCCGTCGCCTCGGGAAGGCTTTGCACCTTGAACACGCCCTCGAGCGTCGCCATGGTCCCCGCCGAATTCTTCGGCACGAAGAACCCGTAGTTCTCGAACGTGACACGGATCGGCTTGCCGGACTCGCCAAGGGTCATCCAGCACCCTTTCTGGGTGCACACGGTGGCCACCCGCCCTTCCGTGCGGATCGTCTTCCCCGCATACGTGTCGGGAGCGGCAACGAGCTGAGCGATCGTGACCGCGGTTGCTGTGGACTCTGCCGTGAGCGGCTTTCCAAACCTCTGGACTCCGGGAGCCACCTTCACAGGCATGACGCCATGAAGGGGGGTGGCCCCCAGACCGGTGAGGAGCACGAGCCCGAGACGGAGGCGAATCTTCATGGCGGAAACTCTATCGCGGAGTGGCTCGAGGGCCTACTCCGATCCATCGGCCCGCGAGACGTCCACGTGCCGGTCATCGTCGCGCCCGGAAACTCGGAGGAGCCAGGGGTTACAGCACACCTCGCAATCCTGTACGAGAGTGCCGATCACGTCGGACTCGAGATGGATCTCCACCTCTTCCCCGCAGTACGGGCAGGTGATGAGAAATTCGCCGTCCATGCCGTGGATCCTAAGGCGGATTGCTCATTGCTGCGATCTCGGGATCGCTGGGACACTGAATCCATGAGCGATCGATTCGCCCCCGTAGAGCCCAGCCCAGCTCGAACCCGAGCCCACCCTCCGGGTCCACGAAACCGATGTGACCCACGAGGCGGTTCGAGGCGCGTTCGGACACGGCCCACAGCCCGTATCCACGCAGCTGCCAGTGCCCCATGTATGCCTCCGTCACTGGAGGACTGGCTCCCCGAGAACCACCTGGCGAGATTCATCTCGGACGTGGTGGATTCGGTGGATCTGTCCGAGATCGAGGCGGCGTACACGGAGGAGCGAGGATTTCCGCCGTACCACCCGGCGATGATGTTGAAGGTGCTTCTGTATGGGTACTGCACGGGAACGTATTCGTCGCGACGCTTGGCGAAGCTTGTGGTGGACAGCGTGGCGTGCCGATACCTGGCGGCTGATAACGCTCCGGACTTTCGGACGCTAAACGAGTTTCGTCGTCGGCACGGCAAGGCTCTGAATGCTCTGTTTGTCGAGGTGCTTCAGCTCTGCCGCAAGGCTGGGTTGGTGAAACTGGGACGCGTGGCGATCGATGGGACCAAGGTGAAGGCCAACGCATCCAAGCACAAAGCGATGAGCTATGACCGGATGAAGGAAATGAAATACAGTGCCGTTCAATGAGGGACATCGCGTGATCTCGGCTGAGGAAGGTCTCCTACGGTTGCAAGAGGGAAATCGGCGTTTCGTTTCGGGCACCGCGCAGGGTGATGCGGTCAAGAACGACGTTCGTCGCAGCGAGGTGGCCGACGGCCAGGCGCCGTTCGCGGTCTTGCTGGGCTGCTCCGATTCACGGGTGCCGGCGGAACTCGTGTTCGATCAGGGATTGGGAGACTTGTTCGTCATCCGGGTGGGCGGAAACATCGTGGCTCCTTCTCAGATCGGCAGCGTCGAGTTTGCGGTCGAGCGCTTTGGCACACCCTTGGTGGTGGTGCTGGGCCATTCTCGGTGCGGCGTTATCCTCGCGACGCTGGAGGAGCTCAGGCGTCCCCGTGAGGACCAGTCACGAAACCTGCGCTCTCTCGTCGATCGCGTGCGTCCCTCGGTGGCGTCATTGCTGGCAACGGAGCTGAGGAACGATCCGGATGCTCTCGTGGCCCAGGCCGTGCGCTCGAATGTACGCGCGTCCGTGAATCATCTCCGGTATGGCTCCGAGGTGCTCGAGCAGCTCCTTCAGGAAGGGAAGCTGTTGGTTGTCGGTGCCGAGTATTCTCTGGACTCCGGGCAGGTCGAATTCTTCGACGGGTGAGATCGCTCTCCATCCATCGGGGCTGTTTCTCTACGCTGACTCGTCCCTTGAAACCGCTGACCTCATGAAAGCCCATCGGGCTTCTGCTCCGGTCGAAAAACATCCTGGTGCCGCGCTTCGAGCCGGATCGTCCAGGGTTCGATCGAATCGATGTGGAGATGCAAGTCGCTCCACGGATCACGACCGAGAGTTTCGCGAATCAGGTCCTCAGATTCGGCCCGGACGGCTAGCACGACACGCTGTTCCTCGGAGAGCGGCTCACGAGGCAGACTATGAAGGACGCATGAGCAGGCCAGTCTGATTGTTGTTCGACCTGCTGCGAGGCGTCCCAGCGTGGGCCGGTCCGGAGGAGCAAGACGAGGAACATCACAGGCGCATTTTACGGCAGCAGAAACAGAGCTCATCCTCGCTCCCTTTGCTTTAGGCGATATCTTTGCGTCGGGAGTAGCCATTCCAAAGAACCTCTCAGAAGCAGAGCGGTGGTACCGTCTGGCACTCGCCAACGGGAATCAGGATGCACCGAAGGCCCTTAGCAGTCCGTGGCAAAAGTCGTTCGTTCCCGGCATGATGTGTGCGTCACGCGCGAAGACAACGACGGTCTGACGCGGAGTGATGACAGATGGCGATGGGACGGAAAGAGCTAGACCGGCAAGACGTGATGTGGATCGCAGCGGACGAGATCGTCCGTGGCGAGGGCCACGTGTTCTACCGGGCGCTGAACAACCTCTTCAAGCGTCACGACTTCGACAGTTTCGCCGAAGGAGTGGTCGAGAAGAGCAGGGTGTTCTCGAACGGTGTCGGGCGGCCGTCGGTGGCACCTGGGATCTATTTTCGGATGACCTTGGTGGGCTACTTCGAGGGTCTGTCGTCAGAGCGCGGCATCGCGTGGCGGTGCGCCGATTCGATGTCGCTGCGTGAGTTTCTGGGATATGAGATGACGAAGGAGATGCCGGACCATTCGACGCTATCGCGCTGGAGACGGAAGCTGCCTTTATCGGTGCACCGAGCGGTATTCGAATGGATCGTCCGTCTGGCGCGCCAGGAAGGGATTCTCAAGGGAAGAAAGATCGCCATCGACTCCACGACGTTGGAAGCCAATGCGGCGATGAAGACGATCGTGAGAAAGGCAGACGGAGCCACCTACCAGCAGTACCTGAAGAAGCTGGCACAGGCCGAGGGCATCGAGAATCCGAAGGCACAGGATCTACAACGAATGGACCGCAAACGGAAGACCAAGAAGGTTTCAAATCGGACCTGGAAGAGCGAGTCGGATGGCGACGCACGTATCGCTCGGATGAACGCCGGCAACACCCGGATGGCCTACAAGGTCGAGAACGCCATCGATATCGAGAGCCGTATCACGGTAGCCGCCGAAGTTCACCTGGCCGATCAGGGCGACACGGCGACGATCCACAAGACGCTCCTGGCCGCAGACGAAACCACGATGAAGGCCGGAGTTGAAGGCGGAATCAAGACGGTCATCGCAGACCGCGGCTATCACTCGGACGCCGTCCTACTGAACATGCATGCCAAGGGGTACCGCGGCTACGTAGCCGAACCGAAACGAGGCACGCGGAACTGGCAAAAGCAGAGACGGCGCGACGGCGACGAAGCCGTCGCCGCCCGGCAGCAGGCCTTCTACGCCAACCGCCGGCGCGGTCAGAGCAAGGCCGGAAAGCAGCTGCAGAAGAAGAGAGCAGAGTTTCCGGAGAGAGCGTTTGCTCACTTGAAACGAACTGGCGGGTTGGCTCGAGTCTTTGTCCGAGGCAGACGCGAAGTCGGAAAGAAGCTCCAAAGTTACATGGGCGCCGCGAACGTAAGCGTCCGACTAACCCCGTACTTGATCCGAGGTGGTGGTCTCGCCAGCCTTCTTGACCGGAGGTGCTCGATGAGCAGGCGAGAAAATAAGCGAAAGGTGATGGGGCGGCTGGTGAAGCAGTGG
>JBDSFL010000378.1:0-15785 GCA_039919545.1 Thermoanaerobaculia bacterium
CCACTGCTTCACCAGCCGCCCCATCACCTTTCGCTTATTTTCTCGCCTGCTCATCGAGCACCTCCGGTCAAGAAGGCTGGCGAGACCACCACCTCGGATCAAGTACGGGGTTAGTCGGACGCTTACGGCGATCAAAGCTTGGTACGCACGCCATCCACGGTTCCACATCCACTTCACGCCGACCAGCTCCTCTTGGATCAACCAAGTCGAGCGCTTTTTCGGTCTGCTGACCCAGAGGCAGATTCGCCGCGGAACCTTTCGCAGCACCGTCGCTCTCGAGAAGACCATTCGAGCGTATCTGGACGCACACAACCGTCAGCCAAAACCCTTCGTTTGGGTCAAGACCGCCGACGAGATTCTCGAAAGTGTCAAACGGTTTTGCCTACGAACTTCCGGGTCACGACACTAGGAGCGCATCAGTGAAAGGGCGCCCTCAGTGAAGCACTCCGACCACGAGCGTGCAAGTCTCTGTAGTGGATATCCTTCCCCTCGGTGCCGTTCGAGGAACTCGAGGGGGGTGAGGTAGGTGAGTGTTTGGTCAGTCCAACTGTATTAACTGTATTGTATTCCATGAGCCACGGTGCGAGCCGGGCGTTGAATGCATCGACGTCGCTCAGCAGGTTGCCCTCGCGGAGGAACTCGAAGTCGAGCGTCTCGTTGAAGCGCTCCTCGACCGCGGTCCTTCGGAGCAGTTGTCGGTCTGGAAGTTCTGGATCCGGGCGCCGAAGAGGATCCAAGAGCCGCTGCAGGAAGTCCGCCGCGCTCTGGGAGCTGCCGCTCGGGTACATGCGGGCGTAGACGAACTTCGTGACGTGGTCGATGGCCGTGAGGATGGAGCGCTTCACCCGGGCCACGTGGCGGACAACGGGCGTCGACCTGGACGAGGAAGTGCGGCTCCTGGCGGATCGCCAGCTCCTGGATCCGTCGGCGGTCGCCTTTCGTGTTCGCCCGCTTACGCCGGCGGACCAGCCTCGCCACACGTGAGGGCTCGGGGAACGCCCGTTGGCGGGTGACGACTCGCTGGACCGTCCAGAGCGAGACCGTGGTGCCGTGGTCCCGCTGGTAGAGCACTTGCACCTTGCGCTTGCCCCAGCGGGAGTGCGCGCGCTTGAGCGCGAGGATGCGCGCCTCCTCCTCGGGCGTGACCGCCCAGCGGCGCACGTGGAGCGGAGCGCGAGAGCGGTCCTCCAGCGTCGCCAGGTTCGCGCTGTCGAAGCGCTGCCGCCAGGTGAGGAGGGTCCGTCGGGAGACGCCGAAGTGCCGAACAGTCCGGGAGACGGAGCCCGTGCGTTCGAGGTAGAGGAGCCAGTTGAGCCGTGCCCTGGCGGCGGGGCTCAGGCCGAGGGCTCTGCCGGTACGGCGGAGTCGCCTTTTTTGAGGCGCAACAGCGGATCATGGTTGCCCTGGTAGAACTTCCGAGCATGGTCGAGACTAAGCACGGAGGTTGGGAGTAAGTAGAGTCTCCCTCACCCTCCCCGAGATCACTCAGTGGGCAAACGCGCAGCGTGAAGGGTGTATCTCATCCGGGACAGTCTCGATCACGCGAGCCGGCCGAGACGGACAAGATCTCGTCGCTGATTTTGGCTACTCGCAAAGCTCTCGCACGTGTCCATCGCCCTTCTCGGGCGAGGCCGGGTCAAGGGAAGGCTCGTGTACGACAGCGGCAGTTCCAAGTGGCGTGGCGGTGGTCGCCAGCACCCCATGCGCGGTGCCGGACTACGCTACACCCAGGTGTTGTGAAACCCGTTTCTCGTCGCTTTGGCGTGAGGGCGCTGGTCGTCGCTTGGAGTCCCGGGTCTCTCCGTATCGCGGCGCCACGGCCGCGGAAAGACGTCTCCGAGGTCAAAGGTCTCTTCCCGGTATTTCCGATACAACAAACCAAACCGCTCATCCAGCACAGCTTCTTCTCGCTGAACTTGCACTTGCATAGCGAAGACAAGCATGAACGCGACGACGGCTGCGGGCATTCTTCCGCTTAGACCCGCAAGTGCGATGGATTCGATCGCGAGGCCGAGATATAGAGGATGGGCAAACAAGCGATACGGCCCCTCCTTCACGATTCGCTGGTCAGCGAAGAGCGCAATGCTCGGCCAGTAGTACGGCCGAATCTTCGACAAAGCAAAGACACGTAGTCCCGAGCCCAGTGAGAACACTAGAAACAGGATCCATCGCGGACCCGTCATGCCACCTCGTACGACATCGACAAATGCCAGAAGTGCCAGACCAACGTATCCTATCCACAGACACACCAGAATATCTGTTCCGCCAAAGCGCTCTAGGGGTCGCGGTCTCGTACCAAGAACGCAAGTCGAGATGAGCTGCCGCATCGCGAAAAGAGCCAGAAGCAGAATCGCCGACGTCCCGTCCCCTGGCATGCTCATCGGCGGACCTCGTTGAGAACCTCCACGATCTCCGAGGGGGCATGCGGCGTGAGCTTAGAGACAACCACGAAGACAAGAGTGCACAAAAGAAACCCTGGAACGAACGCATTAGTCTTCAGATATGGAAGTGCACCGAACGTCCCAACGAGACCCGCCACGATGGACCAGAACGCCCCGGTCGCGGTGCTCCGCCGCCAATAGAAGCCCCCTATCACCGCGGGCAGAAAGACGAGCAGAAGGAAGAGAGCGAGGATGCTCAGAGTGATGATGTCGCGAACGACATAAGAAAGAAGGAGTCCGCCAATACCTGCAAGGAGAGTGCTTATGCGCCCCATCCGCAGCATGTTCATTTCAGTAGCCTCCGGCTTGATCATGGTCTTGTAAAAATCCTTCGTGAAGGTCGCCGAGACGACCATGATCATTGTATTCACCGAGGAAACAAAGACAGCGATGAAGGCCGCAACTCCGAGGCCGAGGATCCCGTTGGGCAGGTACGTCTTCATCATGACGAATAGCGCCAGATCCCTATCCGTCAGAAAAGGGTCACGCACGCGAAGCGCCATTCCGGACACCGCGGCCACCGCGTAGAACGGCACGACGGCAAGAGCGGAGCCGATCAGCGCCTTTCGTGCCGTAGCGGCGGATGTCGATGCGTAGATGCGTTGCCAGAGCTCCATCGAGACGAACACTACACCCACGCCGAACACGAGCGCGCCTGCGAAGTAGCCCACCCCCCCGAACGAGAAGGGCGAGAAGAAGGATGGCGGCAGAGCAAGAAGATCGCGGAATCCGTGCGTTGCCCCTCCAAGGATCGGTAGGAGCACGCCTAAAAGAACCACGGCCATCACGCAGAAGTGAATGACGTCCGTGTAGAAATCGCTCTTGATGCCCGCGAACGCCGTATAGATGATCGTCGTCACCGCCGTGATGGCGATGGCCGACTCGAACGCAACTCCCGTCCACACATTGAGGAGTCGAGCCAAGCCGTTGAACTGGACAGCAGTGAACAGCAAGTAGATGAGAATGACAACGCTCGCCGACGCCACGCGCGCTGCCCGAGAGTAGCGGATGCCGAAAAAGTCGCCGAGCGTGTGCGCCCGGTGGAGATCTCCGAATGCCTTGATCCGAGGCGCGATGACGCTCGCTGCTCCGACCGCGACCAGCGCGCCTAGGCCACCAGTCAGCGCGAATGAGATCCCGCTATCGTATCCGGCGGCCGCGGTCCCAACAATGACTCCGACTCCCACCCAGCTCGAGACCACGGAAAACAGCACAAGTATGACATTTGCGCGGCGAGATAGGATCAGGAAGTCCTCGGCTGTCTCTCGCAGCCCAACGACCATTCCAAATACGAAAAGACCCACGACGTAAGAAAGGACGATAACTAGATCGATCGTGGTCATGGCACCCTCGCCATCGCTGACGGCACTATCATACTCATACCATACACATCGCATCCCCTTCTGTCGATTCAGCGGGAGCGCTTCCCGAGGCGGCAGGCGGTAGCAACCAGAGCTGCAGGAAGATGTTGGCAAAGACTTGCTGCAGGGCAAGCAAAATCATGAGACCCCTTGCGGGAAGCAACAGGTATACGAGGAGCAGCGTCAAAAGGATGAGAACGCCGCCGATCGGCCGCACGGCGCGCTGTATCAGGTAGGTCAAGTGCTCTTTGTTCGCGCGGTGTTTCTTCTCCCCTGGAACCGGCTTCGCATAGAACAGCAGACTCCAAACCATCCAAACGGCGGCAAGAAGTGCTGTCGCGTGCCACGCATTGCCCGGGAAAGCAAAAGGTGCGCCGAATACGCCCCGTTGGTTCAGATAGGTCAGACCCCCTAGGGCCGCGAGCGCCACCGCGCTCCCCAAAGACCAGGCCCTTCCAACCGGCGCGCCGACAAGCATGGCGAGAAACACGACCGTGATGAAGAACGGCACCAGAAGGCCGAAGCCCCACCACCACGTGATTACCTTCGACAGGGCTGGCCACTCGAGGTGCCACCACCCCGCCTCGCGAAGAACGATGACAACGCCGGCGACCAAGTTCGCATGGGCCATGTGGTTGGTAAGGAGCTGCAACGCAACCGCGAGGTTGGCGTTCAGGAATGGGCCCGCGAATGAGATGACACGGAGATGCAGCAAATGGCCTGCAGCCCGCATAAACTTCTTGTGGTCCAGCGCTTCGTCTATCGCCACGCGCTTCTTCTCTATCTCGCGGGGCCGGCCCTCTTCCCACATTTTGAGTTGTGTCAAGTAGGCGAGTGCCTTTTCCGAACGCGCATCGCCACGGACGATCGCCCAGAAAAGATCAACCCATCTGAGCCCTTTCATGACGCCCAGCATGAAGAGATCCCACAACCAGGTTACGACCAGGAATACCCCGAACGTGGAGTACGGGCCAAGCGCACCTGCCGCCACCGCGCGCCCCGGGGCTTCGTGCGCCACCAGCAGGAGAAAGCTCGAGACGAGGAAGTACACGCCGAAGATTTCCAGAAAGGTTTTCACAAGGAGGAGAGGCGCCGTGATTCTGTCGCCCGTGAGGCTGGGGAGACGCGTGCGGCTTGACCAGTCCGAAAATACAAATCCGATCAGCAGCACAACCATGATGGCGGCCTCCGGTGGCGAGCCGCCGGCCCGGTAGGAGTGGTGGATGATTAGATGAACGGCCGCGGCATAAAGAAAGGTCGAGAACAGGAACGCGGCCGGTTCGAATGGATGGTTTGCAGGCGTTGCATGCGTCACGGGCATTGCTATGCCTGTTCTCGGGGACCGAGAATTGCGGGTTGGTGCTCGCTCGTTCCAGATCTGATTGTCACGCAGAAGACAAGCATGTCGACGCCCGGCCGGTAGTAGTCTGGTAGGGACGCTTCTTGTACAAAGCCGAGGCGCGCGAGGTAGCCACCGGCGCGCGCGTAGTCGACGTCGTCGGACGGTGTCTCAACATAGAGTCGAAGCAGACCCTCTTTGACTGCGATTCTGACGAGTGACAATAGCATCCGATAGCCGTGTGTACCAGACCTGAGTGCGGGGTCGACAAAGAACCAACTGAGCCACGCCGAATCTTCTGGTCCCCACAAGTAACGATGCAGTCCACACACGCCCGCCAGTCGACCGTCGCGGACATACTTGTAAAGCTGGCGACCGTCGTCGAGACCTACCCTAAGACAGGCTTCGTGAAATCGAAGTGTCTTCAAACACGCCGCGACCAGACCTCTGGAATAAGTCCGCGTAGCTAGGTCGATCGCGTCGGGAATGTCTTTCGCCAGGAGTTCATCAAGAACGGGCGCACCTCGCCGTCCAAGAGGACCACGAACACTGCGGTCTCGCCCCAACTTCACTTGACTACCATTTCAGCCCGGAAGCTGTCACTGGAAAGAACTCGATCAAGCATTCACTCGTCTCCCGTAGGCGTCGCTGTTACTACTCAGTCCGTAACATAGGCTACAGACGGCACACCGAAGAATGATCGTACAAGCCGCTCCTACTGGCCGATGTCATCGTCGGCTGCGTCGCTGGTCTCGACGCGCGTGTCGACCTCCAGCATCGCGCCCAACCGGTGTCATCGTGCTCCGGCGACGAGCTTCCGGTCGGGACGTCGGCGGGACGGGCGTTCGACGATCTCAAGACGCGGGAACCTTGAACTTGAGCGCGGACGTCACGGACGACGGGGTGAGCTGTGAGAGCTGCTGGCCCGCGATCTGAACGCCGAGACCCCATAGGAAACACTTCACGTAGTCGCCGCTGATCCCGAACCCGGGATTGCTCGCGATGAGGACGACCCAGCCGGTTGCGACTGTGGCGCACAGCACGATCAGCCAGGCGGTGGTGTTCGCGACCGTGATCGTGAACGACAGGGTCTCGAACGTCGGCCGCGCCTGGAGCTGGGCGGTGGGTGACACGCTGCGGGAGACTCCCGGCGGCGGCGGGTGGAGTGCGGCCTGGTAGGCCCTCAGGATCTGCGGGATCTCTGCGGCGAGCTGTTCGGCAGCCTTCGACAGATCCGACGCCAGCGCGTCCAGGCTATTGAAAGCGTCCTCGCGGGCGCCCTGGTGCTTGGGGTCGTCTTCGTCGTATCTCTCCTGCACCGCGGAGTGGATGCCATGCTTGAGCACGTAGTCGATAGCGGCGAGACGCGCAGTCTTCTCCTCCAGGTGCTTTGCGTATGCGTTGGTGTCGATCGTCTCCACGCCGAAAGGCGAGATCAACCAGGAAGGCACGAAACCGTGGGTACGGAGCCGCCGTGGACTGAGGGACAGTTCGAGCTCGGCCAGAGCGTCCTTCGTCTGGCTGAACGACTCGAGCACGTTCCAGGACCTGAGCTTCTCGCGAACTGATTCGATATGGTCCAGCAGATGAACGGCAGGCAGGAGCGCGTCCGCCCGCGCCGCGACTCCGCGCGCGAGGGTGC
Source organism: Thermoanaerobaculia bacterium (assembly GCA_039919545.1). Lineage (GTDB taxonomy): Bacteria > Acidobacteriota > Thermoanaerobaculia > UBA5066 > UBA5066 > JBDSFL01. The sequence goes on from JBDSFL010000378.1 coordinate 6,784, forward strand.
CCCCGACGAAGGAGGCGAGGACGCCGAGGCACAGCAGCACCAGACCCAGCCCCCTGGTCTGCGCCGTGCTCCGGCTGAACCCGATCTCCACTACCTTCGCGTCCTGAGACTCGTCCACCGCGAAGCTGATCGAGCCGGTGTAGTTGCCGCTCGGGATCCGATCGTCGAAACGCACGAGCGCGAGGGTGCGGATCCCTTCCTCCGCGCGATGTACCGGGGGCCGGTCGAGCGATAGCCACGACGGATCCATGTACAGCCCCGAGCTCGTCTCGTGGAGCGACACGCCGTCGATGCGGAGGTTCGTGCCGCGGTCTCCGGTTGTGAGCACGGTGACCCCCAGCGCGTCGGAATGCGGCGAGATGACCGTCTTCGTTCCGGTCGCGACGGTCCACGTGAAGGTCTTCGCGCGCGAGCCGAGGGAGTAGCGCGCCGAGATGGTGACGCCGTTCGTAAACACGAGGCGCGCGATCCGCTCGGCTGAGGCCATGGACGGCATGCTCGCAACGCGGAGCGTGTCCTTCCACTCGACTCGCGTGCCGCTCCTCGAGATCTCGACCGGCCGCGGGTCGAAGGTGATCTCCAGGATCGGCCCGGCAGAGTCCACGGCCCCCACGTCGTAGATCGCCTCCAGCTCCACCTTCGGTTTCGCGGACGCGAGGGCCGGATCGTCCGTGGAGAAGTAGACGTCGGCCGTTGCGCCGTTTCCGGCGCGGAGGCGCAGCTCACGCGGGTCGAATCCCGTCTTGGCTGCCGCGGGCGTCTGCGCGTGCGCGGAGCCGAAGACAACGGCGAAGAGCGCCGCGATTGTCCCTCGCGCGCCCGTCATGAATCGGACCTCCGCGTCGCGCCGAGGATCTTTCCGGCCAGCCCGTCCACGGCGGCCTTCACATCCTGTCGCGTCGTGCCGAACGCCTTGGCGAGACTCGTCACGTTCACGTCGTTGTCGGGCGTGCTTGGGACTTTCATGCGGTGCTGGAGAGAGGCACGCCTCCCGAGATAAGAGAAGACGGCGCTCTCGGATTCCGTGAGCGGCACCTCCTCGAGGTCTTCGGTCTCTTCCGGACCGCGCTGGTCGAGGAGCTTCTGGAGATCGGTGAGCAGCTGCGATGTGTCGGCCGCCTCGTCAGTCGCGGGAAGGAGCGCGTCCTCTGGCCATATGAGCCACGGCGTTCCGCCCAGGACCGTCGAGGGCACACGCGCCGGGAGCGAGCCCGGCTCGAGCGACGCCCGGTCGTCGAGCGTCGCCGCCGTGATCATCTGCCAGCTCCGACGCAGCATGGGGGGTATTGAGATCGGCTCGGCGGCGGGTGCGATCTCGAGCGACAGGGCGAGCACGTCCGGGTGGGCCGGCAGTAGCCGCTGGAGCGTGTCGAGGAGGCGCAGCCGCTGCCTCTCGTCGTCGGCGCTCGTGAGCGCCGCGGCCGCGTAGAGGCCGAGCATCGGGCTGTAGACCTTGTCCTCGATCAAGCTGTTCAGGAGCTGCTTCGTCATCGTGGAGCGTCCGCCGGCGAGCGCGCTCCTCGCGGCCTCGGCGTAGCTAAGCATCTCGTCGCTCGGGTCGAACGGATCCTTCGACATCAGGACCGACGTGGACCGCAGGTCGATCCGGGGGAGCTCGTTTACCAGCTGTCGTAGCAGGAAGACCTGGGTTTGCCAGTCCTTCGTCGCGACCACGATCTGCTCCAGGGTTCCGTTGCAGTCCGCGCGCAGCCGGTAGGCGCCCGGCTCGAGCTCGGCGAGCAATCCCGCGCACTCGGCGGAGCCCGACGCCGCGGCCTGGAGGTCGAAGACGAGCTGGCCGTCGAGCGTATGCAGCGTCAGGCCCTGAGCCGGCGGAGCGTCCCCCAATGCGTCCGCCGCAGAGCGGACGAAGAAGAGGACGTGAGCCCCGCGGCCAAACGAGACGGCCGAACCCGAGCTTATGTCATGTGCGAGGAGGAGCTGCTCGTCCGTGACGCCGCTGGCACGGAAGGGAACGGAGGAGGACGACGCGATGACCGGCGCCTCCACGCGCATTGCCGCGCTCCCGGCCGAGACCTCGACGTGGGTCTCGGCGATCGCCTCACCGCGCCGGAACTTAATCTTGTAGAGGCCCGGCGCGAGAGATGCCGTGAAGGCGCCGACGCCTCGCGCGCGGAGCGAGAAAGCGTGGTCGATAACGAACGTCTCGGTAACGGGATCGGCGATGAAATGGACGATCACCTTCGCCGGCCGGGAGGCATCGGAGAGTTCAGAGGACGACATCGATCACCTCGCGATCGCCGATCACCTCGAGGATCTGGTTCCCGCCTCCGACCCGGTGCAGCTTGTAGAGACCTGGGCGGTCGACCCGCCAGGTCCACTCCGAATCGGTGCGTGTCTGGGGCGCAACCGTTTGGAACGCGCCGTCCGTGAGCTCGTAATCCAAGTGCGCGCCGCCGTTGGACGCTCGCGCGTGCACCACGTAAGAGGGGCCGGGAGGGGAGGGGGGCCGCGCCGCCGCACCGGAGTTGCTCGGCGGCTCTCCAGAGTCGGCGTTGAACATCAGGTCGGTCGTCTTGGAATAGTCGAACTCCGGCATCTCGTCGTCGTCGAGCTGACGCTCTTTCCGGACGTAGTTGATGACCCAGCTCTCGAGGTCCAGGCCCTTGACCTGGCCGTTCGCGTTGCTCTGCGCTCCGCCGCGAAGCCCCGAGAGGAGCGCGAGCGTGAAGAGGCCGCGTTTCTGGTTTGCGGGCCCGCTGCCGATCTCGCGCGCGGCCCGCGACCATTTCGTGGCGAAACCGAAGAACTTCCGTCCCGGAGGGTCTCCGATCCGCATATCGTACGGGACCGCCGCGAGGTTGGTGAGCGAATACGTCTCGCGGCAGCAGTCCATGAAGAGGACGACCTCGCGGAAGAAGGCCGCCTGACGGAACCAGTTTGCGTAGGGCCGGCCGGGGAAATGGCGGCCCGCCACCGCGCCGCGTGCGGCATTCGCCATCAGCAGCGCGGCGCTCTCGATGTCCTTGGCAAACCCGTGTCCGGCGAAGAAGAGGTAGAGCCGGTCACCGACCCTGCCGCTCTGCTGTCCCGTCTCGTACAGCTCGTCAAAGAGCGCGTTGACCTCTCCGATCTGGGGCCGTGCCTTGTGAGGCGCAACGGCGGGGGTCGCCGGGCTCGACAGGAGGAGGTCGACGTTCGCCCGCGGAACGTTGCCGCCTCTCGCGTCGAGGAGCCACGCCTCGAAGTCCCGTGCGTCGGCGACCGCACCGTCGAGGTCCCCCAACGACGGGTACGCGTCAATGCCGACGACGATCGCGTGGTCTGCCGCTCCCATGTCGGGCTCCTAGAGAGGGTAGACGCTGCGGATGAAAGTCTTGTCCGTTTGAGACAGCAACCTGTTCCATCCGACGGTGATGTTCGCGAAGCCCGATGGGATCGGATACATCATGATCGACTGCGGGTCGGCGGCTTTCGTCAAGACCAGGAGGTCGGCGTCGTAGCGCGCGAAGATCTGCTCGTCCACGTCCTCCTTCGACCAGCCGTCGTGCTCCTTGTAGTACTTGTAGACCTCCGGCTTGTTCCAGACGATGCCGCCGGCGGGATGCTGGTGCTCGTGGATGCACCCGAGCGCGTGCCCGAACTCGTGCAGCACGACGCGGGAGTACTCGTCGTCGTCCGTCTCAGGGGTCAGCCAGCCCAAGTTCATCGTGGGCTTGGAATCGGAAATGCGCTTCGCGTCGGTGCCGACGTAGGACCAGGAGCCCGCGCCTTCGATGAACGCGATCCTCACGTGCGAGGGCTCCGCGTCCACCCACGCGAAGTTGATGTTCGCGTGCTTCTTCCACTCTTTCGCGTGTGCCTTCACGCGGCCTTGCACGTCGCCGGCTCCCCCGAGGAACCGCACGTTCAGCGTCATGCTCGCTCCCCAGAGCTTCTCCTTGATGAGAGACATTCGCTCTGTGGGCGTCTCCGTCGGGAGCTTCGGTATCCTGTCGATGCAGGTACGCGGCTCGTCGCTCATGTGTGCGCCTCCCTCCAGACGTCGAGGAGTGCCTCCGTTACCGAGACGATCTTCTGCGTTGTCTCCGCGTTCGAGATGGCCTTCGAGAGCTCCGCGATTCCCGCCATGACCGCTTGGACCTCTTGCTCGGTCGGTGGAGTAATCGTCGATTTTCCGTTGAGGAAGACCGCACGCTCGGCCAACAGCTCGAAGAACTGATCCTGCAGTCGTGCCAGCTCCGACAGAATCGTGGCGCGCTCGTCTTCGGCCGCGAGAGGCTGGCGAGCCTCGAGCAGCGCCATGGCGTCCTCGATCGCGGCCTCGGCGGCGAAGGAGACCTTCAGGTAGCGCTTCGTCTCGTCGATGTCGGCGGCGGACATGCTCTTCGCGATCTTCGGGGCGGCCGCCATCGCCGCCTTCGGCGCGGCCGCCGTCGCCGGTTTCGGCGCACGTGCCCGCCTACGCCCCGTCGGGGAGGCCTGCTTCGCGGGTTTCTTTTTGATCCTTTTTTGTGCCATCGCGTACTCCTTCCCGAAATCAGGGAACGGGGACTGGCGCGGGGGCTGCTGCGGCCGCCGCCGTGGTTGCTTGGGCCTTGGCGTCCGCCGTCTCCTTGCGCAGGGCCTTCATTTTTTCGGAGACCTCCTGCCCGTATGCGAACAGGAACTTGACGTCGCCGAGCGTGCTCCGTCTTTCGGAAAGATCCGCAAAGGCCGTCGCGATCTTCGCGAAGCGGTCCGCGGCGATCGTGATCGCGGCCTTCATCTCGGCGAGGGCCTTCTGGTCCTCGGCTTCCTTGGCGCGGTCCTGCCTGTAAATCTCGGCGGCGTGATCGCTGCTGGCGCGGACAGCCGTGAGCAGTGCCGTCTCCGCGCTGATCACGCGCTCCTTCTTCCCTATGGAGCGGACGTCCCAGAGACTCAATGTGCGATCGACTCCGTGGGTGATCGCCACGGTGCCGTGCCGCAGCTGCTGGAGATTCCCGAGCCTCAGACGGTCGATGGCGAGCTGATCCTCTGCGAACGCGCTGATGTGCGCTTGAATGCTCTGTGTGGTGATGGAAAGGTTCTTCGCGGTGCGCCTCGCCGAGGACGGGATCGAGCACGCCGTGCTCAGCAGCACGAAAAGAGCGAAGGCGGACCGAGCCATGGTGCGAGCGAGAGACGCGGGAGACTTCCTCACTTCACGGCTCCGGCGATCGTGAAGAGTCCGGCGACGTTTGCGGCGGAGAGGATGAGCTGAGCGAACTCGGCGGGCTTGATCCCGGAGCCGAGGAGCGCCGCGAGTTGAGCGGTCGGGATCTTCAGCAGCGTCTCCCACTCGACGAGGGCGTCCTCGGAGGAGTCGAGGATCTGCCCGTGCAGGAGGCCGACGCGCCTCGTCTCGATCTCCTGGAACGTGGAGAGCCCGATCGTCATCGACGCGGCGTACGCGTTGAGGGCCTTGAACACTCCTTGCCGTGCGGCCTCGTCGCCGGACTCGAATGCGCGGGCTAGAACTGCGTCCGCCGGGACCGTGTCCGCCGCTACTTTCGCCTCCACGAGGAGCCGGTATTCCGCAATCACGGCATCCTTCCGTTCCTCGAGAAGGGCCGCGAGCTCCTCGGCGCGCTGCAGCTTCCTTTTGGTGCTCAGGATGTCGTTCTGAAGTCTCTGGTTCTGGAGCGCGATCACGGAGAGCCCCACCGTCGGGGACTCGTTGACGGTCGCCGCGTAGACCTTTCCGAGCGCGAACGCGAGCCGCGCATCCTTCGACGCGTCGGCTGCGGGCTCCTTGTCCGTGCCGGCGTCGAGGAATCCCGAAAGCACGTTCACGAGCTTCGCGCGCCTCTCGTCGAGGACGTCGATGACCGGAGAGAGTGCCAGTCCCTCAAGGCCGAGCCGCTTCAGGACGTCCTTGGCCTCTTGTGGCACATCCTCGAGGTCCTGCGCCTTCTCGCGGATCTTGTCGAGCTGCTCGGTGACGCTCTTGCTGGAGCCGCCCTCCGCGCCCTCGAGGGCCTTCTTCAGCTCGGCGATCTTTTCCTTTCGATGATTGGCGAGCAGCTCCTGTACGCCATGCAGATCCGCCATCTCGGCGAACGTCTTCCCGATGGCCCCGGCTCCGCTGAGCTTCTGGCGCTCCTTGGCGAGATCGTCACAAGCTTTTCGGAGATGGTCGTAGGCCTCGTCCACCGGTGCCGGCGGGCGCTCCGCCAGAGGAGCGCACCCCTTCGGGGCCGAAACCCGCGGGTCCATCGACGACCCCGCGAGCCCGATCGCGGCGCCGTAGCTTTCCGTACGCGCCTCGAGCTTCTTCAGGTTGGCCATCGCGCCCAGGAGCGTCGAGGGATCCGTTCGGGCCGCGAGCTCGGTGAGCCTCCGTTGAACCATGGGGCCGAGCCCTTCGGCGTCGGACACCGGCCGGGACAGCGCGCGGATGACGTCCGCGTCTCGCCGCGCGAGCGCGTGGTGACGCCGGGCGTCCAGCTCCGCGGTCAGTAGGTCCGCCATTCGCTGGCGCTGCGGCGTGAGCGCCTTCGAGAGACTCAGCGCCTTGAGGTCGCTCTCGGCGGCCTGCGCGAGCGCATGCCGCTCCTTGTCGTAGAGATGGGCGCCGGAGCACGCGCCCAGCGTCAGCGCCACGACCGTCAAAAACGTCGCGCCTCTGAGTCGCGAAGCACCGACCACGGCATCCGGATCGAGCACCGCACTCCGCCGCGCGACGAGGCTCCCGAGCTCAGTCATGCTGGCCCCTTTCTGCGATCAATCCACTGTCGCTGCCGTTGCACAAGTGCCTCACGTCCGTGAGCGCGAGCACCTCAAACTTTTCAAGAGCGACGTCGCGGTTCTTGAGCGCACTCAGAGATGGGCCTCCGCCTTTGCCTCCCGGCGGACACCCATGAATGGCGCCCGTTGAGTGCTCGCTTTGAGCCGTGGCGACGCCGTCCAGAAACACGAGGAGAACCGCAAGGATGCGCAGAGATTTCATGAGTGCTCTCCGGTCGAGACGCGGAGTGATCGCCGATCTGTTTGTCTTCTGTCCGCAATCTCGTTCCGTCTGTCGCGATTGTCAAGCTGACGTATGCGGGCAATTGTGACGTTACCGGACACTCGAATCACACTCTTCGGTGTCCTGGTCAGCCCGAGCGCCGCTTGCTTCAGCTCCCTGATTCGCCCTCCGAACTCACGCCGAAGGAATCGGTGAAGCGTCTCGTCCGATGAGAAGCTGAGGACGGCCGCCATCACGTCCGAATCGACGCCGGCCTCGAGAAGGTGCTTCGCCGCGTCCGGTCTCTCCAGCAGGAGGAAGTCCGAGATTCGGGTGCCGGCCGCCACGAAGGCCCGCCGAACGGTCCGTTTGGAGAAGCCGGTCCTCGCTGCAAGAGCTTCGTTCCCACCGGTCAGAAGCGTCCGGATCGCTTCCAGATCGACATCGACGGACGAAGCGAGGGCGATCGAAGCGATCGCCTGATCGACGATCAGTTGAGGTCTATCTGGCGGGGAATCCCTAGCAGTCGATAGTCCCACCATCCACCTCCAATCCTCCAGGTCCCGAACCGTTCAGTCCTACCGACGCTCCTCGAGCCCAGCTTTCATTCCATCGAGAGCAAAGAAACTGTATTTCAACCAGAGAGTCGCGCGACGGAGGGCGGTGACGCTCTGCCGGACAGGAATACGAGCGCACGCGTCCGGGAATCCTCCCGGGCGCGACCATGTCGTGGCGAATCACAGATCTGGCCCTCCGCTCACCTATATGTCCGGAATCCTCTTTACCCATATAGACGGATACGGGGATCGCTTTTCGCCTCCTCAAGCTAGAAAAACAGAGAGGCCCCGCCGGTTCGTATCGGCGTGGGCCTCTTGTGCTTGAGAGAGATGGACCTAGCCGCCGGCAGGCTGCTTGACTCGTTCGGGGTCGTCGGCTTCGGCTTCGGCCTTGAGGAGAAGAAGGAGCAACGCCAAGAGTTCGTTCACAGGGAACCTCCTTTCCCCGCCGCGAAGAGCGGCGGTTAAAGGCGGGCCTTAGATACGAGCGCTCGTGCTGAGGTAGCCGTCTTTACTAACTAAGACGACAGGGACGGAGGTTTTTCGCCCAGGGACTGTTGGTATGTTCGTGCAGCAGTGCAGGCGGGGATCAGACTGCTTCGCGGAATTTCCGGTACAAGCGGCCCGGATCCTCGAGGGCCTCTCGAACGTGCTCGATCAGCCCGGCCTCCAGATCGCCACGATCGAGGCACGCGAAGAGCTCGGCGAAGGCTGGCTCCTGGAACGGGGTCGGCTGCACGCGACTGCGGAGCGCGGCGACCGTGCGGCGGAGCTGCTCGCTCCTGCCGAGTCGCGCCTCGCACTCGGCCTGATAGAGGGTGGAGAACAGGGCCTGCTCTTCGAGCCCTCGCGCAAGCGCCTCGATCGCCAGCCTCGCGTACGACGTGCCCGCACGGTCGTAGAGTCGACTGAGGAAGTCGATCTCGGCGAGCCCGAGTTCCACAGCGAACGTGAGGACCGGGAAGTCATGCCGTCGGGTCAGCACGAGTGCCCGTGCGTAGAGGCTCCGAGCGTCGCCGAACTGTCCGAGGTGGGCGAGCGTGCTCCCCTGGTTCACGAGCGTGACGGCGTAGGAATTGACGTCGAGAGCCGGATCGAGGAGTTCAGTCGCCCGATCGAAGTGAGGCAAAGCGTCCTCGTTTCGTCCCTGCTGTGCCAGGAGCGTGCCGAGCGTGAGTTCCGCTCGTCCCATCCAGGGCTCCTGACCGTACTCGGAGAACGTGCGGAGCGCCCGTGTGACGAGCCGTCGAGCCTTCCGGTATTCGGACAGGTAGCACAGCGCATTCGCACTGAACTGATCGCAGAGCGCCTCGCAGAAGGGGTCCTCACCCGATTCGAGGAAGGAGGCTCGAGCCGACTCGCTCCGAGCAAGCGCCTCCGATACCCGGCCGAGATTGAGCAGTGCCTGACTCGCGAGCAGCGCTGCCTCCGCACGAATCTGGCTTCGCGACACCGGATGCGTGCTCCCTCCGTCGGCCTCTCGGGCGACAGCATCGGCCAGGGCGAGTGCG
>JBDSFL010000398.1:0-15963 GCA_039919545.1 Thermoanaerobaculia bacterium
GACGCCAGCGCCACGAGGAGAGCCCACGCCCAGGCGGGCCCGGCGATCAGGATCGCGAGGATGGCCGGGATCAGGATGCCTGCGGTCAGCTCCCTCTGAAACTTCACCGCGAGACGGCCGCCGTCGGCCGCAGGAGCGGGCTCGACGCTCCATCTCCCGGAACCGCGTCGCCTTTATCGGGCTCGAGGACGCCGCCGTAACGCCGCTCGCGCTTCTGGAAATCGGCGATCGCCTCCAGGAAATGCTGGCAGCGGAAATCGGGCCAGAGCACGGGCGTGACGTGGATCTCGGCGTACGCGATCTGCCACAGCAGGTAGTTCGAGATCCGCATCTCGCCGCTCGTGCGCACGAGCAGGTCGGGATCGGGCAGGCCCGCCGTGTAGAGGTGCCGCGCGATGGCCTGCTCGTCGATGTCCTCGGGGTTCAACGTGCCCGCGCGCACCTGCATGGCGAGCGCGCGCGCCGCGTCGGCCAGCTCGGCGCGGCCCGAGTAGTTGAGCGCGATGTTGAAGACCATGCCGCGGCACGATTCCGTGGCCTTGAGCGCCCGCTCCAGGGCACGAACCACGGAGGGGTCGAGGCCGTCCATGCGTCCCACCACGCGGAAGGAGATGTCGTTGTCCAGCAGGTTCTGCAGCTCGCGCCGCAGATATTCCTGCAGGAGCGCCATCAGCGTCATGACTTCGAAGCGCGGGCGCTTCCAGTTCTCGGTGGAGAACGCGTAGAGCGTGAGCGCGTGCAGCTCGAGGCGGGCCGCCGTCTCCACCGTCGTGCGCACCGACGCGATGCCGGCGCGGTGCCCTTCGACCCGTGGCAGGTTTCGCCCCTTGGCCCAGCGTCCGTTGCCGTCCATGATCACCGCGACATGCCGGGGAAGGCGCGTCAGATCGAGCGAGTCGAGCAAGGCTCGATCGGGCGAATGCGGCGCGGCGATGCGGTCCTTCTGGATCATCAGGTAAGCGAATCCCTTTGAGCGCCGGGGGGCTGCTCGAATTCCAGATTGTATCTAAGCGGAGCCGGGGAGCCGCTCGGGGGGGTAGAGCACGCGCTCGAGCGTGAGGCCTCGCGCTTCGAGCGTCGGGCCGGGGCTCGACAGCACGTCCGCCGGGTTCGTTCGTCCCCGCCCCACCTCGCGCAGCGTCCCCGCGAGCCGCCTGACCATGCCGCGCAGGAAACCCTCGCCGATCGCGGTGATCACGACCAGGGTTCCCGCCTGCTCGACCGTCAGCGCGGAAAGCAGCCGCACCGTCGTCGTGGGCTCGGAGCCGGTGAGCGAGAAGGGGGCGAAGTCGCGGCGCCCCACCAGTCGTCCAGCCGCGTCCTGCATCGCGGGAACGTCGAGCCGCGTGCGGGCCAGCGCCTCCACGAGCCCGGTATGCGGGTGAAGAAAATCATCCAGACGCAGCCGATAGCGGTAGATCTTCCCCACCGCCGAGAAGCGCGCGTGAAAGGAATCCTCCACGACCACCGCATCGGTGACGCGCACGTCGGGAGCGAGCGCGCGGTTGAGCCCGCGTCGCAATCCCTCGACCGGGATCTCGGCCACGCCGTGGGGCACGTCGAAGTGGGCGACCTGACCGTTCGCATGAACGCCCGAGTCGGTGCGTCCCGCGCCCTCCACGCCCACGGGCCGTCCGAAGATCTTGCCGAGCGCCCCCTCGAGCTCCCCCTGCACGGTGCGCGGCGCGGGAAGACGTGCGGAATTCTGCCGCTGCCATCCCTCGAAGCCGGCCCCGAGGTACGCGAGATCGAGGCGAACCCTCACGCGGGCATCTCGCGAAACGGGCGAGGTCTCCGCGCATCGACCAGGAAGAAGAGCCCGAGAGCGGGAAGGAGCTCGATGGCGCGAATGAGGTCCGGATGCGGAAAGGCGGGCGCCCCCGCGGGAAGGAAGGAAAGATAGAAGAGCGGTGCCGCGCCGGCGACCCAGACCACGGACGTCCACCGGAAGAGGAGCGCGAAGGGAAGGACGTTGAGCAGGTACCAGGGATGCAGCGTGGGCGAGACGGCGAGAAGCGCGGCGAGGAGGAGCCCCGAGGCGCGCAGCGCGTCGCGCTCGCGACGCAGGATGAAGACGGCGGCACCCGCGAAGAGCAGAGCGAGCGCCACGCGCGCGAGAAGATGCGGATCGAAGAGGGGCCAGCCGAAATCCATCGCGCGCGGGTGGTCGAGCGCGTTTTTCAGCGCGGAGTACACCGACTTCAGCCGCGGGGCCAGATCCGTTGCGACGATCGCGCGCAAGACCTCCGGATAGAGCGCCCCGTTCCCCTCCCACGAACGCGCGTAGACGGTCATTCCCGCGAGCGGACCGCCTGACCCCCGAAACGGCAGGAAGCCGATGACGCACGCGAGGACGAAGACGAGCGCGCCCTTTTTCCCCACGCTCCGCAACAGCGCGGGCGCGGCGCCCCACGGGGTGAACTTCACGAGGCCCGCCGCCGCGCCCAGGAGCGACGCGAAGCGCCCTCTCCCACGCTCGAGCGCCAGCAGCGACGCGAGGAGCAGCGCCACGGCCACGCCGTCCAGGTGCCCCTCCCCCGCCGTCTCCAGCACGGCCAGCGGGTGGAGCGCGTAGAGCAGCGCAGGGAGCCGCCCGAACCCGCGGGCGAGACCGAGCCCCGAGAGGCAGGCCACCGCGAGCAGATCGAAGGCCGCCGCGAGAGCCTTGATGGACGTCAAGGATCCTTCCGCGGGTGAGAGGGCGAGCGCCGCGAGCAGACCCTGGGCGACGGGGCCGTAAACGGTGCGAACACCGGGATGGTTTATCTTCGCCCAGGCGCCGTCCCGATAGACCGTCAGGGCCGGGTCGGATGGCGCATTCCGATAGGGGTCGATGCCGTGCGCGAGCACGCGTCCGTCCCAGCGGTGCCGGTAGACGTCATCCGAAAAGAGGGGCGGCAGCAGAATGAAGGGAATGCGCACGAGGGCCGCGAGCATCAAGACGAAGAGAAGAGAGGGTCTGCGTTGAGCTTCACGAACACCGGGATCCTTGCCGGGTATTACTTCGTCCTGGTAGGGCTCGCGTTCTACGGCTCGCATCGCTTTCGTCTGGTCCTTCGTCATTATCGGGGCCGCGCGGCGGACCCCGTGGCGCCCCCCTTCGCCGCCGCGCATCCCGCCGTCCTCGTCCAGCTCCCGATCTACAACGAGCGCTTCGTCGTGGAGCGGCTGCTCGAGGCGTGCGCGGTGATGCGCTGGGCGGGCCCGCTGCGCATCCAGCTCCTGGACGATTCGCAAGACGACACGCCTTCTCTCGCCGCCCCCATCGTCGCGCGGCTCTCTCGTCCCGGTGTCGAGGTCATGCACGTGCGGCGTGGTTCCCGCGCGGGCTTCAAGGCTGGAGCGCTGGCCGAGGGGATGCGCCTCGATGCGGAGCATCCCGAAGGCGCGGCGCCTTGCATCGCCATCTTCGACGCGGACTTCGTTCCTCCCGTCGACTTCTTGGAGAAGACCGTCGCCCACCTGAACGCGCCGGGAGTAGGCCTCGTGCAGGCGCGCTGGGATCACCTCAACCGCGAGGAGTCGCTGCTGACGCGGCTCCAGGCGATCTTCCTCGACGGGCACTTCGTGCTGGAGTCGGCGGTGCGCTACCGCGGAGGTCTGTTCTTCAACTTCAACGGCACGGCGGGTGTGTGGAAGAGAGAGGCCATCGAGCAAGCGGGCGGGTGGTCGGGCGACACGCTCACCGAGGACCTCGACCTCTCGTACCGCGCGCTGCTGAAGGGCTGGCGCTTCGTCTTCCTGGCCGAGGTGACGGCTCCGGCCGAGGTGCCGGCGCGAATGAACGATTTCAAGTCGCAGCAGGCGCGCTGGACGAAGGGCTCGATCGAGGTGGGCCGCCGGATTCTGCCTGCGCTGCTGCGCGCGAAGCTCCCTGCGCGTGTGAAGCTCGAGGCCTTCATCCACCTGACGAACAACCTGTCTTACGTCTTCGTCGTGCTGCTGGCTCTGCTCATCGTCCCCTCGCTCGAAGTGAGGCGCGAGATCGGCTGGCTGCGGCTCCTCTGGCTCGACGTGCCCTTGTTCCTCACCTCGTCCCTGTCGGTCGGGCTCTTCTATCTCGTCTCTCAGCGGGAGCTGGGGCGCGACTGGCGGCGCGACGTGCGCCTCTTTCCGATGATGATGTCGCTCGGGATCGGCATGGCGGTGGGAAATGCGATCGGCGTGGTGGAGGCGCTCGTCGGCAGCGCGACGCCCTTCTTCCGCACGCCCAAGCGGGGCGGAGCGATTCTCGGCGACCGCGCGCGACGAGCTCTGTATCGCACGCGCTGGCGCCCCGCCGCTCTCGCCGAGTCCGCTTTGACGATCTACTTCGCCCTCGCCATCCTCGGCTGCGTGCTGGAGAAGGCCTGGGTGTCGATCCCGTTCCTCGTGATTTTCTTCACCGGCTTCCTCTACGGCAGCGTCTTCTCGGTTCTCCCCGCGCCCCGCCTTCCCGCCTCGGCTCCTCGAGCGCCCGCGCGATGAGCGAGACGCTGCGCATCACCGAGATCTTCCTGAGCCTTCAGGGGGAATCCAGCTACGCGGGGCTGCCGTGCGTCTTCGTCCGGCTCACCGGCTGCTCGCTCCGCTGCGTGTGGTGCGACAGCGCGTACGCGTTCACGGGCGGCACCGATCGCTCGATCGACGAGGTCGTGGACGAGGTGATCTCCCTCGCGGCGCCGCTCGTCGAGATCACAGGCGGCGAGCCGCTGGAGCAGGAAGGCTTCTATCCGCTGAGCGAGCGGTTGCTGGCGCTCGGGAAGACGGTGCTGGTGGAAACGGGCGGGCACGTGAGCCGCTCGCGCGTGGATCCCCGCGTCATCAAGATCGTGGACCTGAAGTGCCCCGGTTCCGCCATGGAGGCGGCGAACGATCTGGCGAACCTCGACTCGTTGAATGCGCACGATGAGGTGAAGTTCGTCGTCGCGGATCGCCGCGACTTCGACTACGCGCTCGCGCTCGTGGACCGGCACGACCTCATCGCGCGCTGCACCGTGCTGATCTCGCCGGTGTTCGAGGGAGATCGCTCGCCCCTGGCGGGCGCGGTCGCCGAGTGGATCCGCGACTCCGGGCGGCGTCTCAAGCTGAACCTGCAGCTGCACAAGCTCCTCTGGGGCGACGTGGCGGGACGCTGACGGGCCTGACATGAAGAGCGCACAAGAGGCGAAGAAAGCAATTACGAACGTGCAGGGCCGGACGCGCATCCCACGGGCCCCTTCCGGCGGGACGCGCGAGGCCGTGCTGCTGCTCTCCGGCGGCCTCGACAGCGCCACATGCCTGGCCTTGGTGAGCCGCTGGGGCTGGCGGGTGCATGCGCTCTCCTTCGATTACGGGCAGCGGCACCGCGTGGAGCTCGAGTCCGCGCGCGACCTCGCGGCGCGCTACGCCGTGGGCTCGCACCGCGTCGTCCCGCTCACCGCGCTGGGCGATCTCGGCGGCTCGGCCCTGACCGACGAAGAGATCGGCGTGCCGAAGTCCGCGCTCGGGAAAGACGCGATTCCCTCCACGTATGTCCCCGCGCGCAACACGATCTTCCTCTCGTTCGCGATGGCGATGGCCGAGGTGACCGGCGCATCCGAGATCGTCATCGGGGCCAACGCGCTGGACTACTCCGGGTACCCGGACTGCCGGCCCGAGTACCTGCGCGCCTTCGAGCGGCTGGCACGGCTCGCGACGCGCTCCGGCGTCGAGGGAGCCAGGCTTTCCGTCCGTGCGCCGCTTCTCTCGCTGACCAAGGCCGGTATCGTGTCGCTCGCCCTGGCGCTCGGGCTCGATCCCGGCTGGACGACGTCCTGCTACGACCCGTCGGCGACGGCCCAGCCCTGCGGCGCCTGCGATTCGTGCCTGCTCCGGGCGAAGGGCTTCGCGGAGGCCGGCGCCGAGGATCCCGCGGCCGGGCGCTGACGTCGCGCTGACCCCGCGCTGACCGCGCTTCGACATCGAGCCGACCGCTGGCCATAATCGCCGGCCCACGAGGAGCTGTGCGACATGGACAAGCCCGAGATCATGGAACCCGAAGCCGCGGCTGCGAACGTGCAGGGGCGCGACTTCATAAGAGAGCTGATCGACGAGGATCAGCGCACGAACAAGCACGGGGGGCGAGTCGCCACCCGCTTTCCCCCGGAGCCCAACGGCTACCTGCACATCGGGCACGCCAAATCCATCTGCCTGAACTTCGGAGTCGCCCAGGAGTTCGGCGGCAAGTGCAATCTCCGCTTCGACGACACGAACCCCCTCAAGGAGGACGTCGAGTACGTCAACTCGATCCAGGCGGACGTGAAGTGGATGGGCTTCACCTGGGACGAGCTGCGCTTCGCGTCGGATTACTTCGAGAAGCTCTACCAGTTCGGCCTCGCTCTCATCGAGCGCGAGCAGGCGTTCGTATGCGACCTGACCGCCGACGAGGTGCGTGAGCAGCGCGGCACCCTGACCGAGCCGGGGCGGAACAGCCCGTACCGCGAGCGCAGCGTCGCCGAGAGCACCGACCTGTTCCGCCGGATGCGGGCGGGCGAGTTTCCCGACGGGGCGCGCACCCTGCGCGCGCGGATCGACATGGCCTCGCCGAACATCAACCTGCGCGATCCGGCGCTCTACCGCATCCGGAAGACGACCCATCACCGCACGGGCGACGCCTGGTGCATCTACCCGATGTACGACTACGCCCACGTGCTGTCGGACTGGATCGAGGGGATCACGCACTCGCTCTGCACGCTCGAGTTCGAGTCGCACCGCCCGCTCTACGACTGGGTGCTCGAGGCGCTCGACCTCCCGAACCGGCCGCGCCAGATCGAGTTCGCGCGCCTGAACCTCACCAACACCATCCTGAGCAAGCGCAAGCTCATCCAGCTCGTCACGAACAAGCACGTGAACGGCTGGGACGATCCGCGCATGCCCACCATCGCGGGGCTGAGGCGGCGGGGCTACACGCCCGAAGCCCTGCGCGACTTCTGCACCCGCATCAGCGTTTCCAAGCGCGACAGCGTGGTCGACATGGCGCTCCTGGAGCACTGCCTGCGCGAGGACCTCAACCGCCGCGCGCCGCGCATCATGGCGGTGCTCGACCCGGTGCGCGTGGTGATCACGAACTATCCGGAAGGACAGACCGAAGAGCTTGCCGCCGTCAACAACCCCGAGGACGCCGCGGCCGGCACGAGGATGGTGCCCTTCTCGCGCACGCTCCTCATCGAGCGGGACGACTTCCGCGAGGTTCCGCCGCCGAAGTACCACCGGCTCTCGCCGGGCAAGGAGGTGCGCCTCCGCTGGGCGTACTTCCTGCGCCTCGACGAGGTCGTGAAGGATCCGGCGTCCGGCGAGGTGGTGGAGCTGCGCTGCACGTACGATCCGACGAGCAAGGGCGGAGAGCCCGCCGACGGGCGCAAGGTGAAGGGGACGATTCACTGGGTCTCCGCGGCCGAGGCCAGGCCCCTGGAAGCGCGGCTCTATGGACGTCTCTTCGCGACTCCCGACCCGAACGACAAATCCGACGAGCAGGACGTGGCATCGCTGATCGATCCCGAATCGCTCGTCGTGAAGAACGGCTTCGTGGAACCGAGTCTGGCGGAGTTTCCGGCCGGTTCCTTCGTCCAGCTGGAAAGGCTCGGCTACTTCGCCGTCGATCCCGATTCGAGCGCCGAAAGGCTCGTCGTGAACCGGTCGGTCTCGCTGCGCGACTCGTGGGCGAAGATCGAGAAGAAGGGCTGATCGCTTTCTGAGGAAACCCGCCGTCCGCGTTTTCAGCGGACGGCGGAGGGCGTTTCGGCCCGCAAGTTGCTGCATTTCTCCGTCAGTTTCTGCCTCGGTCCACGATCTACATCATAGACATCATATAATTACTTGACAGTAATCGACTCAGATACTATCTTCGATCGAGGTTGGTATCCGATGAACATCGACCGTTTCACTCTCAAAGCCCAGGAAGTTCTTCAGCAGACCGCGCGCGACGCCCGGGGCGCAGGCCATCCAGAGGTCACTCCGGAGCATCTGGCCCTCGCACTGCTCTCCCAGGAGGGGGGCTCCGTTTCCGCCGTCCTCGATCGCCTGGGCGTGCCCGGACCCCTCGTCCAGCGCAATCTGGAGCAGGAGATCCAGAAACTCCCGTGCGTGCAGGGAGAAAACACCGAGGCGCGTTTCTCGCCGCCCCTCGTCAAGCTCCTCGACCGCGCGCACGACATCGCCTCCGAGTTCAAGGACGACTACGTCGCCGCCGAGCATCTGCTGCTCGCGCTGGTGCGGGACGGGAAGTCCCGTGCCGCGAAAATTCTTCAGGCCAACGGCCTCACCGAAGCCGCCCTCCTCTCCGCGCTGAAAGACGTGCGCGGCTCCTCGCGCGTGACGGACCCGAACGCGGACGAAAAATACCAGGCGCTGAAGCGCTACGCCAAGGATCTCACGGAGCTGGCGCGACGCGGGAAGCTCGATCCTGTGATCGGGCGCGACGAGGAGATCCGGCGAATCATGCAGGTGCTCACGCGCCGCACGAAGAACAACCCCGTGCTCATCGGGGACCCGGGCGTGGGCAAGACCGCGCTCGTGGAAGGGCTCGCGCGGCGCATCGTCGCGGGCGACGTGCCCGAAACGCTGAAGGACAAGCGGGTCGTCTCGCTCGACCTCGGCTCGATGGTGGCGGGCGCCAGGTACCGCGGTGAGTTCGAGGAGCGCCTCAAGGCCGTGCTCAAGGAGGTCGAGGAGTCGGACGGCAACGTCATTCTCTTCATCGACGAGCTCCACACGCTCATCGGCGCGGGGGCGGCGGAAGGCGCCATGGACGCGGGGAACATGCTGAAGCCGGCCCTGGCACGCGGCGACCTGCGCGCCATCGGCGCCACCACCATCGGCGAGTACCGCAAGCACATCGAAAAAGATCCGGCCCTCGAGCGCCGCTTCCAGCCCGTGTTCGTTGGCGAGCCGTCGCTGGAAGACACCATCGCCATCCTGCGCGGTCTGGCCGAGCGCTACGAGGTGCACCACGGCGTGAAGATCACCGACGCCGCGCTCGTCGCCGCCGCTACGCTCTCGCAGCGCTACATCGCCGACCGTTTCCTGCCCGACAAGGCGATCGACCTCATCGACGAGGCGGCCTCCAAGCTGAAGATGGAGATCGACTCGATGCCGACCGAGATCGACGAGATCGAACGGAAGATCCTGCAGCTTTCGATCGAACGCAAGGCGCTGCAGAAGGACGACTCCCGCCCCGCACGCGAGAAGCTGGGCGCGCTGGAGAAGATCCTCGCCGACCTCAAGGAAGTCTCCGGCGAGAAGAAGTCGCGCTGGAAGGCCGAGAAGGACGTCATCGCCACCCTGCGCGAGCTGAAGCGGAAGGTGGACGAGACGAAGGTGGGCGCCGAGGCCGCCGAGCGCCAGGGCGACCTGAACAAGGCTGCCGAGCTGCGTTACGGCACGCTGGCCGAGCTCCAGCAAGAGGTGGAGACGACCTCGGCGCGGCTGGACGAGCTGCAGAAGAACGGGGCGATCCTGCGCGAGAGGGTGGACGAGGAGGACATCGCCTCCATCGTCTCGAAGTGGACCGGCGTGCCGGTCGACCGCATGGTCGAGGGAGAGACGCAGAAGCTGCTGAAGATGGACGAGCGCCTCTCGGCGCGCGTCATCGGGCAGCGCGAGGCGGTGCACGCGGTGTCGAATGCGATCCGCCGCGCGCGCGCCGGCATGAAGGATCCGAAGAAGCCGATCGGCTCGTTCCTCTTCCTCGGCCCGACGGGAGTCGGAAAGACGGAGACCGCGCGGGCGCTGGCCGAGTTCCTCTTCGACGACGAGAGCGCGATGGTGCGGCTCGACATGTCCGAGTACCAGGAGAAGCACACCGTGTCGCGGATGATCGGAGCGCCTCCTGGATACATCGGCCACGACGAGGGAGGGCAGCTCACCGAGGCCGTGCGGCGCCGCCCGTACAGCGTCATCCTGTTCGACGAGATCGAGAAGGCGCACCCGGACGTCTGGTCCGCTCTGCTGCAAGTGCTCGACGACGGGCGCCTCACCGACGGCAAGGGGCGCGTGGTGGACTTCAAGAACACCGTCATCATCATGACGTCCAACATCGGCTCCACGCTCATCCACGAGCTCGAGGGGCGCGACGAGGACGAGCTCAAGACACGGATGGAGGGCGAGCTGCGCCAGCGATTCCGGCCCGAGTTCCTGAATCGTATCGACGACATCGTCATCTTCCGGCGGCTCGACCTCGCGGACATCGGCGCCATCGTCGACCTGCAGCTGGCGATCGTGGCCGCGCTCGTGCGGCATCGCGGTGTCGCGCTCACGTGGAGCGACAGCGCACGCGACGTGCTGGCGAAGCAGGCCTACGATCCGCTCTATGGCGCGCGTCCGCTGAAGCGCAACATCCAGCGGCTCGTGCAAGACCCGCTCGCGCTGCGGCTCCTGGCCGGAGAGATCGGCGACGGCTCAATGGTGACCCTTTCCGCCGCCTCGGACGGCGAGCGGCTCGAATTCCACCAGACCAAGGCGGCGAAGGTCGCAGAGAACGTCGTGTTGGGTGCCCAGGGATGACGGGATTCGCTGATCCCGCTCGACCGCGCACAATGCATCTCCGAGGCAGGAGGAAACCGATGGCCGTGATTCGCTTGAACGATCCCTTCCGGGACCTCGCCACGATCCAGGAGCGGATGAATCGCGTGTTCGAGGACGCGCTCACCCGCGGCCAGCAGCGGCCGGACGAGGAGATCTTCACCGGCACGTGGGCTCCGCCCGTGGACATCTACGAGACGAAGGCCAACGTGATCCTGAACGCCGAGCTGCCGGGCTTCACCGAGGAGGAGCTCCAGCTCCGCTTCGCGGACGGCGTCTTGTCGATCGAGGGAGAGCGGAAGTTCGACAAGAAGGGGGGCGACGAGAACTACCACCGCGTCGAGCGCAGCTACGGAAAGTTCGTACGCTCCTTCGCCATCCCGTCGAACGTGGACCACGAGAAGATCTCGGCCTCGATGTCCAACGGCGTGCTCACGGTCGAGCTGCCGAAGCGGGAGGAGGCACGTCCGCAGCAGATCCGGATCCAGTCGGGCGGCGCCAAGCCCAGCATCGACGTGAAGAAGAGCTGACGCCGGAACGAGCCGACCTCACGAAGAGCGAAAACTCGTCAGCGATGGGGCAGGCGCAAATCGGCACGGCACGCGTCCTGCAAAATGCTCGACTGATGAGAAATGTCCTGTCGATTCGACGCATCCTATTTTCACTCGCCACCGTCACCGCCCTCGCCACGCCCGGCGCGCCCCTTGCCTTGGCGGCTCAGGGGGTGCCCGCGCCGCCGGCCCGTCCTGGCAACGAGCTGCGGCGATCGCCCATCGTGTCGGCGGTCGAGCGCATCGGGCCCGCCGTCGTGAACATCTCCGCCGAGCGGCTCGTGCGCCGGCGCTCGACCCCGTTCGAGGAGTTCTTCAGCTTCGGGGCTCCGGGGCGGCGGGAGCGCGGCTACCGCACCGAATCGCTCGGCTCGGGCGTCATCACGGACGCGTCGGGCATCGTCATCACCAACGACCACGTCATCTCGGGCGCGTCACGCATCTTCGTGACCACGGCCGACGGCCAGGAGCTCGAGGCCGAGGTGAAGGGAGCGGACGCCGATAACGACATCGCCGTGCTCAAGGTCGAAGCCAAGAACCTCAAGGCCGTGCGGCTGGGGACGACCACGGATCTCATGATCGGGGAGACCGTCATCGCCATCGGCAATCCGTTCGGGCTCTCCAACACGGTGACCACCGGCATCGTCTCCGCGATCCACCGCACCGTGCAGGGAGAAGCGGGCCGAACCTATTCCGACTTTCTCCAGACCGACGCCGCGATCAACCCGGGCAACTCCGGCGGCGCGCTCGTGAACGTGCTCGGCGAGCTGATCGGCATCAACACGGCGATCGTGGGCGGGGCGAACACGATCGGCTTCGCGATTCCCATCGACCGGGTCCGGCGCATCGCGGACGACCTGCTCCGCTTCGGCGAGGTCAAGCCGGTCTGGCTCGGCCTGCGCGGCACCACCCTCACCTCCGACAGCACGCGCTCGTCCGCGAAGGGCGTGGGCCTGAAGGTCCGCTCCGTTTATCCCGACTCCCCCGCCGAACAGGGCGGGATCCAGGTGGGTGACGTCGTGGTCTCGATCGACGGGCGCGCCATCGAATCCCGCGAGGATTTCGACACCGAGCTCGCCGCGCGCGGTCCGGGCAAGCCCGTCGCCCTCGGGGTCAAGCGGGGCGTGCGCGAGCGAAGCGTGAAGACCGCCACCGCGCGCGCCCCGCAAGACCTCGGGCTCGAGATGCTGCGCCGTGATGTGGGCCTCTCCGTGCAGCAGGCCCGAACCGGCCTCGTCGTGACCGCCGTGGTGCGCGAATCGGGCGCGGACACGAAGGGCATCGAGAAGGGCGACGTGCTCTACGCCGTGAACGGACAGAAGGTCGCGACGCTCGAGGAGCTCAACAAGGCCGTGCAGGCCGGCTGGGGCCGCGCGGGGCTCGTCCTCGTCGTGGCGCGCGGCGCGTACGCCTACACGCTGACGTTCGGCCTCGAGTAAGAACCGTTTTCAGCGGCGACCCAGCGGCAGCTCGGAGATCACGATACCGAGCAGCACGAGGGCGGCGCCGCTGAAATCCCGCGCGGACATGCGCTCTTTCAGGATCGCGGCCGCGAAGACCGCTGTGAAGACGGGTTCGAGCGCAAAGAGGATTGCCGCGTGGGTCGCCGACATGCGCGCCTGCGCCCAGGTCTGGATCAGAAACGTCACGACCGTTGCCAGGATCGCCATCCAGAGCACTGCGTAGAGGAGTCCGGTCGTGTGAGGCAGAGGTCGGGCCTCGGCCACGAAGAAGGGCTCGGGACGGTGCAGGAAGGGGAGGAGCAGCAGGCGAAAGATTCCGATGAAGATCGCACCGAAGATCACCTGGCCCGCCGAGAACCACCGCACGTCGTGGCGACCGGCCGCTTCCGCGACGTAGACGAAGAGGTATCCGTAGGCGAACGCGGTCCCGAGGATCAGGAGATCCCCGACGTTCACGCCCGTGACCGCATCCTTCGGCCACGACATCAGCCCGAAGCCGAACGCCGCGAACGAGAGACCGACCATGTTCGCGAGGCTCGGGAGCTTCCGGGTCGTGAGGAACCCGACCACGGGCGTGAGCGGAACGGAGAGCCCCGTGACGAACGCGGCCTTCGAGGCGGTGGTGAAGAGCTGCCCCACCACCTGGCAGCCGATCCCGACGGCCAGAAGAATTCCGATGACGGCGCTGTCCCGCAGCAAGAACGGAGTCCAAGGCCGGCGCGCCGCGAGCAGGAGCAGGATCGTCCCGCCCACCGTGAAACGCAGGAGCAGGAAGAGGAGCGGCGGCGTAGTCTCGAGAACCAGGCGGTTCACGATGAAGGTCGAGCCCCAGATCGCCGTGACGAGGACGAGCGACAGATCGGTCCACAGCGCATTGGAGCGTCCGCTCGCGATCGCCGCCCCCTCCGTCGTGTCGCGCTTGCTCATCGGGGCCGGATGATACGGGTATCATTCCCGGCCCGATGACACCACGCGTTCGATTTGCCCCGTCCCCCACCGGCTCTCTCCACGTGGGCGGGGCCCGCACGGCCCTGTACAACTGGCTCTTCGCCAAGAAGCACGGCGGGGTCTTCATCCTGCGCATCGAGGACACCGACGTCGAACGCAGCCGGAAAGAGCTGACGACGCAGATCCTGGACGCGATGACGTGGCTCGGCCTGTCGTGGGACGAGGGCCCGTTTTTCCAGAGCGAGCGGACCGAGCTCTATCGCGCGGCCGCGGACCGGCTGCTGCGCGAAGGGAAGGCGTACCGCGCATTCGACACGCCCGACGAACTGGAAGCCGCCAAGAAAGAGGCCGAGGCGGCCAAGACGCTGTTCCGTTACACCGGCGCCTCGCGCGACTTCTCCCCCGAGGAGTCCGACCGGCGCGCCGCCGCGGGAGAAAAATTCGTCCTGCGCCTCCGCATGCCCGACGAGCCGATCGTGGTGGACGACCTCGTCCAGGGACGCGCCGAATTCGCGCCCGAGGCCCTCGACGACTTCGTGCTCGTGCGATCCGACGGGCACCCGCTCTACCATTTCACGGTCTGCGTGGATGACGTGGAGATGGGCATCACGCACGTGATCCGCGGCGTGGACCATCTTCCGAACACACCCAAGCACGTCGCCCTCTTCCGGGCTCTGGGCGCCCCCGCGCCGGTCTTTGCGCACCTGGGAATGATCCTCGGCGGCGACGGCAAGAAGCTTTCCAAGCGGCACGGTGCGGCCGGCGTCGAGGAATTCCAGACGCTCGGGATCCTGCCCGAGGCGCTGGTCAACTTCCTCGCGCTGCTGGGGTGGTCTCCGGGCGAGGACCGCGAGCGGATGACGCTCGAGGAGATGACCGCGCTCTTCACGCTCGAGCGTTTGGGCGCCTCGCCGTCCCGGTTCGACCACGAGAAGCTGCTCTGGATGAATGGCCAGTACCTGCAGGCCCTCGACCAGGAGAGGCTCTACGCGCTGCTGCAGCCGCTCGGGCTGCCAGACCGCGATCGGACCTTCCTGGATTGCGCCCTCGTGCTCAATCGCTCCCGCTCGCGCACGCTCGTCGA
Source organism: Thermoanaerobaculia bacterium (assembly GCA_039919545.1). Taxonomy (GTDB): domain Bacteria; phylum Acidobacteriota; class Thermoanaerobaculia; order UBA5066; family UBA5066; genus JBDSFL01. Next base: position 14,565 of record JBDSFL010000398.1, read on the forward strand.
GCTTGCGCACGGGCTGCGCATCTACGGGGACGACCCCACCGAGTTCGACCCAGCCGCAACGCAGAAGCTCGTCACCCCCGAACTCCTTCCGAAGCTCGCGGCCTTCGCCGACCGAATCGAGACCCTGCCGGAGTTCACCCACGCCACCCTCGAGGAAGCCGCCCGGGCCTTCGCCGCGGAGCAGAGCCTTTCCCTCGGCAAGGTTGCCCAGCCCGTGCGGCTGGCCATCACGGGGACGACGATCTCCCCGCCGCTGTTCGACGTGATGGAAGTGCTCGGGAAGGAAACGTCGGTCCGCCGGATCCGCAGCTTCGTGAAGCAGCAGAGCGCCCCACCCGAACCCGCGTGAGCTCTCGAGCGCGCATCCTGCTCTGGTCGCCGGTCGCGCTCCTCCTCGCCTACGAGTTCTACCTCTCGGCCCAGTCCACGCTTCCAAGCCTGCCGGGCCTCGACTTTCCGAACGTGGACAAGCTGCAGCACACCGCCTACTTCTTTCTCACGGCCTCCTTCGCCACGAGAGCCGCGCGCTTCGGAGAAGGCTGGTCACCCGCCCGCACGAGAATCACCCTGATCGCCGCCGCGCTCATCTACGGCACGCTCGATGAATTCCACCAATCCTTCGTGCCCGAGCGAGCCGTCCAGCTCGGCGACGTAGCAGCGGACGTGTTCGGAGCCGTGCTGGCGACTCTCCTCGCCGAGCCCATCTGGAAGGCCTTCCGGCTGGACAGGACAATTCGATAGCCGAGGGGCCGAAGGCGCGCCCGCCCCAGGCTTCTTCGCAAGAGACACAGTTGGCGATTCCCAGCCAGAGACCCGCAATTCAGTATTTCCCCACGAACCTCGCGCTCCCCCGACATACGTCGGAAACACCGGCGACAGAGACACGTCGGAGGAAGGACCGTCGAGCGAGCAACGAGGAACGAACGCCGTGGAAGCGGACGCCGCCCGGAGGCGGCTTGGAAATCGCTTCGCGATTACCACCGTTTCCACCGCGCTACTACTGACGATGTTTCTCAGGGAGAACCGGGCAGAGACCAGGCGGCGTGCAAGGAACCGTGAAAAAGCGTTCTTAGGCGGCGCGAGGGTCGTTTTGCTTGCACTGACGCTGAAACCGGTCCGCACGCGTTCACCAGGATCGAAGCGTGCTGAACCAGCCATACCCAGCATGGTCGGCGCAATGCGATTCACACCATGAGCAAGCCAAGACAATCCGGGCTCAACAAACGTTCGTCCTGAACTACCCCATGCCCAAACAAACTCCAGGGTGCAAACAAACCCTAAAGCTCGAACCCGGCTAAAAACCCCGGCTCAAAACAAACCCCAGGCTCAAAACAAACCCCAGGCTCAAAACAAACCCCAGGCTCAAAACAAACCCCAGGCTCAAAACAAACCCCAGGCT
>JBDSFL010000413.1:0-7982 GCA_039919545.1 Thermoanaerobaculia bacterium
TCTCGTACTGGGGCAGAAACGACGGGATCCCCAGGAAGCGGGACTCGCGCGCTGCTGTCTTTTCCTGCCGCGAGCGAAGGTGCGCCACCCACCAGGGGGACTCGCCCATGGAGAGCTCGAAGAGCTCCTCCGGGAACGCGTCTGACTCGCGCTTCAGGATCGTCATCGGCTGTCAGGCTATCGTATGGGACGTTCGAGGAGGAGTTCGAGAATGGATCACCAAGCTCGTACGGAGGTCATTGTTCGCGGGCCGCAGGCGTCCATGCGCCGCACCCTCTCACGCCCTCCGTCCCGGAAAAGTGGTCGCATGCGAAGTGGCCTCCTTGCCGGCGCCCTACTGTCGGTCCTTGTCGGCTGCGCTTCCTCTTCCACACGAAGCTCGACCGCAGAGCTGAAGCAGCAGGTGATGGACACCGAAAAGGCGTTCGCCAGAACGATGGCGACGCGCGACCATGCCGCCTTCGAGTCATTTCTGTCCGCGGAGGCCATCTTCTTCGCGGGCGATCAGCCGCTTCATGGGAAGGGCGAGGTGGCGGCCTGGTGGAAGCGTCACTACGAGAAGCCGCAGGCTCCTTTCTCGTGGGAGCCCGAGCGCGTCGAAGTGCTGCCGTCGGGTACCCTCGCCATCAGCAGCGGACCCGTTCGAGATCCCGATGGAAAGGTCGTCGCCACGTTCACCTCCATCTGGAGGCTCGAGCGTTCGGGGCAATGGAAGATCGTCTTCGACAAGGGAAGCCCGGTCTGCGGTAAGCCCTGAAGAAATTCATCGAACCCTGAGGCGGTCCGCCGGATCGAGCGCCCGTCGGACCGGGTACCAGCGACCGCGAGCCGAGGGATTGAACCGATCCGGTGCTCAACCCCTCGGGCTCTCTCCCCGCGGCCCCGCTGGATGTCTAGTCCATCTGCCGCCGCAGGAACGTGGGGATATCGAAGATGTCCTCACGCGGGTCCCGCGCGTTCATCAGGTTCACGCCGTAGCCCGAATCCTCGGGCGAGAGGGGTTCGGGAATCGAGCGTCCACGCTCGTTGCGGTCGCCACGATCATTCCGGTCTCGATCCGAGGGCCCGCCGCGATCCGGGCCGCCGCGCTCTCCGCGCTCGCGCGTCGCGCTCGGCACCGGAAGCGCCACGTCGCGCCGCGAGGCGAAGGCCGCGGGCGCGTCGAAGCCGGTGGCGATGACGCTGATCTTGACCTGGTCCTTCATGTCCTTGTCCATGACAAGGCCGAAGATCACCTCGGCATCCTCGTCGGCCGCGGCCTGGATGATGGCGCACGCTTCGTTCACCTCGGCCAGCGTGAGGTCGTCGCCGCCGGTCACGTTGATGAGGATCGCCCGCGCGCCCTGGATGGACTGCTCTTCCAGGAGCGGGTTCGAGATGGCGCGCTGCGCGGCCTCGACGGCGCGATGCTCGCCCGATGCGGTGCCGGTGCCCATGAGCGCCATGCCCATGTTCTCCATGACCTTCTTCACGTCGGCGAAGTCGAGGTTAACGACGCCCGGGATGGTGATGAGATCGCTGACGCCCTGCACGGCCTGACGCAGGACGTCGTCGGCGATGCGGAACGCCTCCCAGGTGGTGACGTTGCGGTCCACGAACGAGTAGAGACGCTCGTTCGGGATCGTGATCAGCGTGTCGACGTACTCGCGCAATTCCGCGATGCCTTCCTCGGCGAAACGCAGCTTGCGGCGCCCCTCGAAGGCGAAGGGCTTGGAGACGATGGAGACGACGAGCGCCCCCGTCTCCGAGGCGATCCGCGCGATCACGGGCGCGGCTCCGGTGCCGGTGCCGCCTCCCATGCCCGCGGTCACGAACACCATGTCCGAGCCGGCCAGCATGGCGGCGATCTGCTCGGCGTCTTCCAGCGCGGCGTTGCGCCCCATCTCGGGGTTGGCGCCCGCGCCCATCCCGCGCGACGTGTTGACGCCGAGCTGGATCTTGTTGGGCGCGCGGTTCACGCGCAGCACCTGCAGGTCGGTATTGGCGGCGATGAATTCGACGCCGCGGATCCCCGCCTGGATCATCCGGTTCACGGCGTTGCCGCCTCCCCCGCCCACACCGACCACCTTGATCCGGGCAGGTGTCGGGGCCTCTTCGTTCAGGGAAATCGGCAGCGACGGTCGCGCGTCGTCGTCGAACAAAATCATCTCGGTGCCTCCATCAGATCACAGAGCATTTGCGGAAGGAAAAAGATTTTTCAATGAACCCTTGAGCTTCGAGAAGAGGTCCTTGCCCGAGCGCGCGCGCTGCTTGTTCGCTTGCGCCACCGACTGCTTGCCATAGAGGAGCAGCCCCGCGGCGCAGGCAAATTCCGGCGAGGCCACGATGTCGGTCAGGCCGCCGAGTCCGCGCGGGACGCCGCGGCGCACGGAGATCCCCAGGATCTGCTCGGCCACTTCCAGGATGCCGTCGAGGTCGGCGCCGCCGCCGGTGAGCACGAGCCCGGCGCGCAGCTCGACGGCCGGCACCTCGCGTGTGGACTCCTCCCAGAGCAGCGTGAGGAGCTCCTCGGCCCGGGGCTGCAGGATCTCGGCGATCTCGCGCCGCCGCACCGGGTGCACGCCGCGTCCGCCCGTGAGCGGGACGTCGATGGTCTCGTCCTCGGCCACCAGCGCGGCCAGCGCGTTGCCGTATTTCTTCTTCAAACGCTCGGCGTCGGGGACGGGGGTCTTCAGCACCACAGCGAGGTCGTTCGTGAAGTGGTCGCCGCCCACCGGCAGGACGGACGTGTGCGCGAGCGCGCCGTGCCGCCAGACCGCGATCTCCGTCGTGCCGCCGCCGATGTCGGCCAGCACCACGCCCAGCTCCCGCTCGTCGCTGGTGAGCACGGCCTCTCCAGCAGCCAGCGGCTCGAGAACCATCTCGATCACCTCGACGCCGGCGCGGTTCACGCAGTTCAGGAGGTTCTGCTTCGTCGAGACCGGCAGCGTGATGACGTGGACGTCGGCCTCGAGCCGGCTCCCCACCATCCCGAGCGGGTCGGCCACGCCGTCCTGCCCGTCCACCACGAACTCGCGCGGGAGGACGTGGAGGATCTCGAACTCCGAGGGGATCGGGCACGAGCGCGCGGCGTCGAGCGAGGACTCGATGTCCTCGCGCGAGATCTCGCGGTTCTTGGCCGTGACCGCGACGACCTGCCGGCTGTTGAAGGACTTCACCTGCGGCCCGGCGATCCCCACCACGGCACGCTCCACCTGGACGCCGGCCATGATCTCGGCCTCCTCGGTGGCGCGCTTGATGGCCTCGATCGTCGCGGGGACGTCGATGATGGCGCCCTTGCGGGCTCCCTTGTGCGAGGCGGTTCCCTTTCCGATCACGTCGATCCCGCCCGCGGAATTCGTTTCCGCGATGAGGGCGCAGACTTTCGTGGAGCCGATGTCCAGGCTCACCAGATAGGGGGCGTTTTTTGGCATCCCTTGTCCTCTAGGTCTTCCCGCGTCCCGCGTCGTGCGCGGGAGCTTTCAAAACGATTCGATCGGCGAACCTCAGGTCGGCCTCGTGTCCCAGCAGCGAGTGGCGCTCGAGCTCGGGGATCAGCGCCAGGAACGCGCGCCAGATGGCGGCGGTGCTCCCGGCCGACAGCGCCTCGGGCCCGAAGCGAAGCCGCATGTGCGCCACGTTGTCCACCGCGCGGAAGCCGTCGGGCTCCACCTCGAGCTCGGAGAGCCGCGCGAGGAGCGGCGGGTCGTCCTCGCGCAGGCGCGCGATGAAGGCGGCGCCGCGCGCCACGCCGGCGTCGCACGTTTCGCTCGCGACACTCCTGCCGTTCGCGCCCGCGGCGTCCTGACCCTCGGGGAGCTTGCTGCTCTTCACGCCTGCCGCGCTCGCGCTCGCATCGATGACGACGAAGTCGTCGGCGCCGGAGACGGCGCGCCCGGCGTACGGACCGAGCCACGTCCCCGCGCGGTCCACCGTCCAGAGGACGCCATCCTTGCGCGCCAGCGCCACGGGGCGCCGGGCGGTCACCTGCACCGTGACGGTGTCGGGGACGACGCGCCGGGCCGAGACGCGCTCGACCCACGGACGCGTGGCGAGCCGTGCGATGGGCGTGTCGAGATCGACGAACAGCAGCGGCTTGCCGATCCAGCCGTCGGTCAGCTCCTCGGCTTCGGCCCGGCGCGCCTCGGGCACGCCGTCCAGCACGACGCGCAGCACCGAGAAGCGCGCGTTCATCCGCAACGTCAGCGCCGCGGCGGCCACGCTGCCCCCGGCGATGAACACGAACACCACCAGCGCGATGGCGCTGCGGGCCGACGCGCGCTTCCGCGGCGAGCGCGGCGTGCGCGTGGTGCTGGGGCGATAGAAGGTGGCGCTCAAGCGGGCACGCCCCCTTCCACGCGCAGGAACTCCTCGCCGAGCCGCAGCACATCGCCCGCGCCCATCGTCAGGAGCAGGTCGTTCTCACGCAGCTCCTTCTGGAGCAGCGGCACGATCGCCTCGCGGTCGGGCAGGAACGTGACGTTGCGGTGGCCGCGCGCGCGTGCCGCCTGGGCCACGAGCTCGCCCGTGACGCCCTCGATCGGGGCCTCGCGAGAGCCGTACACCGCGGTCACGTAGAGCACATCGGCCGACAGGAAGGCCGCGCCGAAGGCCGCGGCGAAGTCGCGGGTGCGGCTGTAGAGGTGGGGCTGGAAGAGCGCCACGATGCGGCGGTCGGGATAGGCCTGCCGCCCGGCGGCCAGCGTGGCGGCCACCTCGGTGGGGTGATGCGCGTAATCATCGATGACGAGCACGCCTCGCGCCTCGCCCTTGCGCTCGAAGCGGCGGATGACGCCGCTGAACTCTCCGAGCGCGTTTGACGCCACGGCGAAGGCGATGTTCAGCTCGCGCGCCACCGTGATGGCCGCGAGCGCGTTTTTCACGTTGTGCAGCCCCGGCAACGAGATCGACACGGGGCCCAGGACCGTCCCTTCGGCGACCGCGGTGAAGCGCGAGCCGGTGCGCTCGAGCGCGAGATCGCGCGCGGTGACGTCGGCTTGCGGCGTGAGGCCGAAGGTGACGACGCGCCGCGTGAGGAGCGGGCGGATCTCCTGCACGTGCGGGTCGTCCAGCCCCAGGATCGCGGCCCCGAAGAACGGCACGGTGCGCGCGAAACGCGAGAACGCATCCTTGATGTCGTCGATGTCGCGGTAGGTGTCCAGGTGCTCGAGGTCGATGTTGTTGATGACGGCGAGCACGGGGCGCAGCTCCAGGAACGAGCGGTCGAACTCGTCGGCTTCGGCCACGAGGAAGTCGCCGTTGCCCAGCCGCGCGTTCGTCCCCATCTGGCGCACGCGCCCGCCCACCACGATCGTGGGGTCGAGCCCCGCGGCCACGAGGATGGCGCCCGTCATGGACGTGGTGGTCGTCTTGCCGTGCGTGCCCGCGATGGCGATGCCGCGGCGGAAGCGCATCACCTCGGCCAGCATCTCGGCCCGCTTGATGAGCGGGATGCCCAGGTGCCGGGCGGCCGTCGCCTCGACGTTGTCCGCGTCGACCGCGGAGGAGATCACGACCACGTCCGCTCCGGCCACCTGCTCGGCGCGATGCCCGGCGGCGAAGACGGGGATGCCGAGCGAGCGCAGACGCTCGGTCGCATCGCTCTCGCGCAGGTCGGAGCCGGTGATCGTGAGCCCCACGCCCTTCAGCAGCTCGGCCAGCCCCGACATGCCGATGCCGCCGATGCCGACGAAGTGGAGGCGCTTGACGCGAAGGAAGTTCATCGGGCTCTCTCCACACCGAAGACAACGTCGCAGAAGCGGGCCGCGGCATCGCGCCGAGAGAGCGTGCGAGCCGCCAGGCCCATGCGTGAGAGCCGTTCGGACGAGGCGAGGAGCTGGGCGACGAGGGCGGCGATGGACTCGGACGTAGCGGCCCCCTCGGTCAGGACGGCCGCCGCGCCGGCACGTTCGAGAGCACGCGCGTTGGCCTCCTGGTGGCCGTGCGTCGCCGCCGCGAACGGGATGAGGAGCGACGGGCGGCCCGCGGCCGCGATCTCCGCGACCGACATGGCACCGGAGCGAGAGACGATGAGGTCGGCCAGGGCGAACTCGGCGGGCATGTCGTCCAGGAACTCGCGCACCTGCGCCGCGCCGTCCATCGCCCGCTCGTAGAAGGCCTGCAAATCGTCCCGGTCGAAGCCGAGGCCGCGCCGCGCCTTTCCCGCCTGATGAACGACATCGAGGGCGATCCCCTGAGAGCGCACGGCGACCAGCGCCGCGGGGACGAGGCGGTTCAGGATCGACGCGCCCTGGCTGCCGCCGACGACGAGGATCCGAAAGGGTCGCTTCGCGTCGCGCGTGTCGAGCGGCGCCGCCGCGAAGAATTCGGGGCGCACGGGATTGCCGACGACGATGGCCGAGGGAAGCTGCGCGAGCGCGGCCTCGGTGCCCGCGACGACGCGCGTGGCGAGCTTCGCGAGGATCCGGTTCGTGACGCCCGGCACGGCGTTGGATTCATGGATGACGCTCGGCGTGCGGCGCGCCCAGGCGGTCGCCACGACGGGTCCCGACGCGTAGCCGCCCACGCCGACCACCGCACGCGGGCGGTGCCGGTCGAGGATGCGGAGCGAGTCGAGAAACGAGAACGGCAGCGTGGCGGCGCCCGAGGCCAGCCCCGAGTACGACTTGCCCACCAGACCCTGCGCGCGCACGAACTCCAGCGGAAAACCGGCGCGGGGCACGAGGTCGACCTCGAGACCGCGGCGGGTGCCGACGAAGACGATCGGGGCTTCGGGACGCCGGCTGCGGATCTCACCCGCGAGCGCCAGCGCGGGGAACACGTGTCCGCCGGTACCGCCCCCTGCGATCACGTAGCCGTCCCGCTCGCTCTTGCTCATGAGGCCTCCCACGCGTTCTTCTTCATGAGGAATGCTGCGAGAGGTTGAGCAGGATGCCGACCGCGAGCAGATCGGCCCAGAGGGCGGACCCGCCGTACGAGAGGAACGGAAGGGGGATGCCCTTCGTCGGAAGGAGCGAGAGCACGACCGAGACGTTGACGAGCGCCTGCACGACGATCATCACGGAGAGTCCGACGCCGAGGAGACGTCCGAAGGAATCGGGAGCGTTGGCCGCGGCGCGGATGCCCCGCGCGAAGACGAGCCCGAAGAGCGCCAGCACCGCCACGCAGCCGATGAGCCCCAGCTCCTCGCCCACGATGGCGTAGATGAAATCGGTGTACGGGTACGGCAGAAAGAAGAGCTTCTGCTTCCCGTGCCCCAGCCCGAGCCCCGTCACGCCGCCGGTGCCCACCGCGATGAGCGACTGGATGGCCTGGAAGCCCTTGCCGAGCGGATCGGCCTCGGGATGCAGGAAGGCCAGGATGCGGTCGCGGCGATACGAAGCCGACCAGACGTAGGCGGAGAGCGTGGGGACGATGAGGAGGGCCGCGCCCGCGAACCAGCCCGCGGGCAGGCCGGCGAAGAAGAGCATCGCACCCGCGATGGCCAGGTACGAGAACGCCGTGCCGAAGTCGGGCTCGAGCAGCACGAGGCCGGCCAGCAGCGCGAGAAGCCCGGCCACGGGGAGAAGCGTGCGGGTGGGATGGTCGATCTCGCGCTCGCGCCGCGAGAGCAGCGCGGCGAGCGCGACCACCAGCCCCACCTTGGCGAACTCAGATGGTTGGATGGACATCACGCCGAGGTCGATCCAGCGGCGCGTGCCGTTGATGGGCGAGCGGAAGAGCACGGCCACCAGCGCCACGGTGATCATGCCGAGCACGGCGAGGATGCCCCGCGGATTGTCGAGCTTGCGGTAGTCGATCGAGAGCGCCCCGAAGGCCAGGAAGGCCCCGAGCGTCACGGCGATGCCCTGCTTGAAGACGAAGAAGTACGGGTGCGACGTGGCGCCCGCGACGGGGAGGTAGATCTGCATCGCCGAGGCGCTGTAGATCATCAGGAGTCCCGTGCCGATGAGCATGACGACCGGGATGAAGAGGAGGCGGTCGGACGCGAGCTTCTTGGCCATCAGCGCGCCTCTCCTGCGGGAGTCGCCGCGGGAGTCTCG
>JBDSFL010000416.1:0-9912 GCA_039919545.1 Thermoanaerobaculia bacterium
GCAGCCTGCGCGACCCCCCCTTGATGGCCGGGAGACCTCCTCACCGAGAGAATCTCTGATCCGAGTTGGTCGACATCTGAATGAAAGGGAGAAAGGGGACCGAGATCCCGACCTCGCTCTCAAAAGAAGCGGCGGAAACACGGGAAGAAATAGAGAAGAAATAGGAAATAGGGTCAGGTCCGTGATCTACAATCTACGTTGTGGGCAGGCCACGGTCTTTGAGACCTCGGTCCGATCGGCCTGACCCCTTCGCGGTTGCCGGTCTCGTCCATCAGTGCTTCGCGCCCTTCGAGATCCTTTGCTGCGATCGCCGTCCGGCGCGGCCGGTTCCGCTCCGCACTCACACTGTCAGCCGACGAGCGGATTCCGCACGGCAAGCCCCTTGAAGCGGCCGAAATCACGGTCTGCGCTCCAGAGCTCGTTGATTCCGTGGAAGCGGCACAGGGCCGCGACGCGAGCGTCGTGGACGGCGCCGCCGGAGATCCGGCCTCCCTCCAACCACGACCGCAGCTCAGGCCAGTAGCCGGGAGCCTCGGCGAGAAGGACGAGAGTCGGGGACTCGAGCCAAGCTTCGACCTGATCCGTCGCGAGGTGCAGCGGCGTAGGAGGAGCGTAGATCCTCGGATGCGTGACGATGGCCAGAAACTCGTGGACGCACGGCCACGGAATCGCCCAGGAGACCTTTCCTTCCGCCAGCTGCCGCACCTGCTCGAACGCGCCCTTGTGGAAAGGAGAGTCCGCGCGGTGCGCGTACACGAGGATGTTCGTGTCGACGGCGATCACTCGCCACGGCCCTCATAGGAACGGCGGCGGACGCTTTCCCACGAGCCCTCGAGATCGAGTCCGAGACCCCGGCCGCGAAAGGCCGCCTTGCGAAGGCGGAACGGGCGAGGCGCTCGGTCCTTTCCGAGAACGGCGCGGAGCCCTTCCTCGAGCACGGCGCGCAAGGTGGTTCCGCGCCGCGAGGCCTCCTGCTTCGCCTGTGTCAGAAGAGAGTCTGGAATCTCGACCGTGGTCTTCATAAGTGAGACCATATCATATGACCCATACAGCAGGGTCATCGCCACCTTTTGGCCGAGTCCCGATCAGGCGGCAACCGCCTGACCGCAAGCCCGTTCGCTTCGCACGGCGTAGGAGCGGAGACTCATCGCCGTGCTCGGGCCGGATGTCCGATTCAAGCCTTCGCTCCTCGTTTTCGCGCGCTCGCATGACCGAAGACGACTAGACCCCATGACCCCAAAGGTGGGAGCTTGACTCCAAGGTGGGAGTTGACGTCCTACCTGGACTCTTGCGAAATCAGCGGCGCGTGTAGAGGGCGGTGAAGATCTCGTTCCAGGTGGTGCCGCCGTTGCCGGTTTCCTCGAGCGCGAGGCGCACGTGGTTCGTATCCACCGAACGCCATGCGTGGCGGCGGGTGGCGCTCTCGTCGAGCACCATGCGATCGGCCACCCGGGTTCCGGAGAGCACCATTCGCCCGCCCGTCGAATCGACAAACGTCTGGTACCACTTGGCCGTGGTGGGATCGAAGAGATTCACGCTGCGCCCGTGGTAGCCGTTCTGCAGCGTGAGGTTCTCCTCGACGACGCAACCTTCCGCGTCGCGCGTCACCTCGTTCGTGCCGGGAGGAACGCCGGCGGCCGAATAGGCCCAGCTTCCCAGCCAGAAGTCGAGCTGGCGATTCTCGGCGGCCGTGCACGCAGCCGCTGAGGCACGGCGGCGCACGCCGTAGGTGCCCGCGACCGTGATGCTTCCCGAGGTCGTATCGGCTGCGGCCTGCACGGCGGGAGCGGCCGAGGCTTCCCACGACTCTCCCACGAGCCGATGCACACCGAGGCGTTCCTCGGCGAGGCCCGCAGGAACCCGCGCGGGTGCGTAGCGAAGCGTGAGCGTGGCCGGAATCGCGAGCTGAAATCCCGCGGGGCCGACGTCGACCAGGCTCGCGGCATCGAGGTTCGGATCGAGCGGAGCCGCCCCATGCCGCGAGAGCGTGACGGCGACGGCGGACGGCAGCGCGCCCGCGGGCACGACGAGCGTCGCCGAACCGTCCGCCAGAGTCACCGTGCCTCCGCCCGCTCCGATGGTGCCCGGGGCCACGGGGGCCGGAGCCGGCGTTTCCATCACCACATAGGCTCCATCGCCCGTCCGCTGCCCCGGCTGCCCGCCGTCGTTCAGCACGCCGTAGGCGATCCACGGAGCGTTCCCGGAAACGCGCACGACGCGCAGCCAGCCGCTCGAAACGCCGCGCTGCGACAGCACACCGTCCACCTGCTCCCATTGTCCCGGCTCGAGATTGATGACGAAGGGATCTCCCTTCGGAAGCCCATCCGCGCCGTCGATCACCTGTGCGGAGAGAACGACCGCATCCGCTCCGCTCGCGCCCGCATTCGCGAAACCGGCATTCGCGCGGGTCGTCGCATCGGAACGGAGGCCCGGAACGGTCCCCTCGCTGGCCACCGGCCCCTCGGCGGGAATGGCGGGCGTGAAGAGGCCGAACTGGCCGCCTCCCGCCGCCGTCGAGGCCGTGCGGGCCGCGAACCAGACTCCGGCGGGCGATCCGCTCACGACCCGAATGCGCAGCGCTCCCGCGCGGCTCGCGCCCGCCTCGCCCAGAGGCACGCCGCTGCGCCGCAGGAAATCGATGGCGGACGGGATGACGCGCTGCTCCCCCGCAGCCAGGGTGAGGGGCACCGTGCCGGCGCCGCCCGGTCCCAGCGATTCGCGATAAGCCAGCTCCAGCGTCACGGGGCTCTCCGCCCCGTTCGCGAGCACCAGCTCGCTCTGGAAGCGCGCGGTCTCGACCAGCACGGGGACGAGCCAGCTCGCGACGCTCGTCGAAGCCGGCACAGGCGGAATGAAGGAGCCGTCGTTCGTCACGTTGTCGTTCACGACGCCGTAGGCGCCGAAGCTCCCGCTGCCGCTCACGCGCTCCACGAGCACGCGCCCGCTGGTCAGGCCCGTGGAACCGAACGAGAACTGCCGCCACTCGCGCGCACCGAGCGCGAGCGCGCCGTCCAGCACGACGCGTGCGCCGTCGCCGCTCCCCGAGATCGCCGTCACGCGGAGCGTCACGGGATTCCCGCTGGCCTCGTACACGGCGATGTTGGAGCGGTCCCCCGCGTTCACGCGCAGCCCGTGCACCACCAGCCCGCCCGCGAGCCCGGTCGTCGTCGCGGACGAAGGGAGCCCGGCATACGCGAGCCCCGCGCTCCCCACCGGGAGCGGCGCCGCCGTCGGCGTCGTGGTCCGGGCCGTCACCGAGACCGCATCGGGCGCGCTCGCGCAGCCGAACGACACGACGAGCGCTCCCGCCTGGGCGGCCACATCCGACGTCGGGATCGCCAGACCCTTGCCACGGAGGAACGCGAGCGCGTCGGGAATCACGATCTGCCGTCCCGCGGCGAGCGTGTCCACGACGGTCCCTGAGCCGTCGCCGAGCGAAGCCGTATAGAGGTACGTCACGCTCACGTCGCGATCGCCGCGGTTCGTGAGCGAGAGCTCGGTCGTGAAATGCGCGGTCGCCGTGGCCACGTCGAGCGCGATCGGCACGAAGCGTTGCGCATCGACCGGAACGCGCCGCTCCCACGTGTCCGCGAACGCGCCCGACGCGCGCGTGATGCCGCCGAACAGCACCAGCCGCGAGCGCGGCGCGTCGTACGCCATCGCGGGCGCGATGCGCGGGGTTGGCCCCGCCGTCTCGCGCGCGTGCCAGCCGGAGTCGTCCAGCTCCCAGACGCCGGCGATGGGCACTTCCGCCGCGTTCGCGCCGCCGAACAAGACCGTCACCCCGCGCGCGTCGTCGAACGCGATGGCCGCTCCGGAGCGATCCGAGGGCAGGGGGGCGGCCACGTCGCGCCGCGTCCAGGCCGCGCCGTCCCATTCCCACGTGTCCGACAGCCCGGCTCCCGTCACCGCATCGAAGCCGCCGAAGAGAACCGTTCGCCCGCGGCGGGAGTCGTACACCATCAGCGGACTCAACCGCGCGGCGGGGCGAGCGCCCGGCACGGTGATGCGCGCCCACGCCGTCCCATTCCACTCCCACACGTCGTTCGGGGAGGCGACATGGTCCGCGCCGCCGCCGAAGAGCACGACGCGCTGCCGCTTCGCGTCGTAGACGAGGCCGTGCGCGTTACGCCCCGGAGGGCCGCCGGTGCCGCGATTGGTCCACGTGGCTCCGTCGAATTCCCACGTCTCGAGGAAGTAGCGGTTGCCGGTGATGAGCTCCGTGTCCGTGCCACCGAACAGCACCACGCGCCCCCGCGCGGCGTCGAATGCCAGCTGCCCGTCGCGCCGGGCCTGAGGTCCATTGGTGGCGAGGCGCGTCCAGGCGGTCCCGCTCCAGCCCCACGTGTCGCCGAAGAGCGTCGTCCCGAAGATGTCTCCCGTCCCGCCGAAGACCACGGTCTGGCGGTGAAGAGAGTCGTAGGCCATGCCGTGCGCGGTGCGGGCCGCGGGGCCGGCCGTGGCGGCCTGCTGCCACGTCCCGGGGCACTCTCCTCCCTGGCCCGAGAGCGAGCGGGCCGAGAGCGTGAGGAAGGACGCGAGGACGATCGGCAGGCGGTTCTTCATCTATGAGGACTACGCCCGGCGTGTCGAAGGGTTTCGCTCCGGCGCACGATCAAGCGAGTTTTTCAGACCGAGGCCGCCGTCAGGATCCACGATCCCCAATCCACCGTGACGACACGGGCTCTACGAGAACCGCTCCAGCCACGCCGTCACTCGATCGGCCATCTCGGGAAAGCTCGACGCCGCGAACAGGACGGACTGGTACTGCGTCGGGTCGTACGGCGTGTTGACCACCTCGTCGACGTCGAAGGGGCGGAGGGTTTCCTCGGTCTCGAAGCGCCCCAGCTCGCCGAAGGACGAGAGCAGCCCGGCGCCGTACACCTTCAGGCGCCCGGCTTCTTCGGCCACCCCGAATTCCATGGTGTACCAGTAGAGGCGGGCGATCCGTTCCACCGCTTCATCGTCGGACGCGCGCGGAATTGCCAGCCCGAACGCGCGGTTCAGCCGCGCGAAGGCCGGGTGCGCCAGCGTGGCCGCATGCCCCACCAGCTCGTGCACCACGTCCGGCTCGGGCGTGTAGAGGGGCATCGTGTGGTGGCGCATGTACTGCGTCGAGAGGAAGACGTTTCGGCCCAGGTAGGCCAGGAACGTGCGCGAGGAGACGAGCCCGGCCACCGGCAGCATGCGGAAACCATGGAGGGGTTGCAGGATTTCGTTCACGTCGGCCAGCTGCGGGATCTCGCGGCACGACAGGCGCAGGAGACGGAAGGCCTCGAGCACCTCGCGGCACGCATAGCGCGCATGCAGCGGCGCCAGCATTTGCCACACCCCGCGCCACACCTCCTGCTCCTCTTCGGTGTAAACGACACGCGGCACCGGATCGCCGCCGTGGTACTTCAGCGCCAGCTGGGCGATCTCGTTGCGTCGCCGCCGGTACTCGGGATCGTGGAAGCCGGGGTGGTCGGCATCCAGCTCCACGATCTCCGCACGCCCGCCGGGGTGCGTCGCCAGCTCGATTTCCGGTTTCAAGGCCTGGAGGTTAGCAGCTCGAGCCTCGTCAGAATCGGTACGCGCACTCCACCCACACGCTGCGCCCGCCGTACTGCTGCAGGATCGGCGCGAGCGGGGGCGGGAGCGTGGTGATGTAGGTGACCACGTCGTCGAGCACGTTCTTCACCCCGCCGCGAATCATCAGATCCGGCGCGACGTTCGGCAGGCCGAAGGTCAGGTCGACAGTGTCGTACCCATTGATCGCAGGGAGTCCGTCGAAGCCGCCGCGCGTGCCCACATGATTCCACCGCCCGGCCACACGCAGCCACGGCAGCGGTTCGGCAAGGAGCGAGAGATTGCCAAGCCATTCGGACGCGGCCAGGACGTCGCGCGTGGCCCGGCGATCCTGGGGATCGACCCATGAGAGGTTCGCCGAGAGCTTCAGCGCCCGGTGAAGCTCCTGGGTCCACTCCAGCTCCACGCCGTTCGCGCGCGCGCTGGCGCCATTGCTGAACTCGCCGCCAGGCGCGGCCGGGGGCTGGATCATCCGGCGCAGATCGGAATGGAAGAGCGTCAGGCGGCCCACGAAATCGCTCTGGCGGACGATGTAGCTCAGCTCCGTCGTCGCGATCGACTCCGCCTCGAGGTCGCGGCGCCCGCCGCTGGACCCGTAGAGCTCGAAGAACGCCGGCGTGCGGAAGCCCTCGGCGTACTGCGTCTTCAGGATCTGGTGCTCGCCGAGACGGTAGACGAGGGCGAACCGCGGCGTGACGCGGCTCCCGATGTCGTCGAACCGGTCGACACGCAGGCCCGCGGTGAACGTGAGGTCGCGCGTGACGGCCCACTGATCCTGGAGCGCCGCGCTGAGCCCCTGGCGCTCGAGGTCGCGCAGCGTGAAGTCGAAGAGGGGAGGCAGGAACAGCTGGAAGCGATCGACGTCCGAGCGCGAATAGCCGACGGTGAGGAGGAGATCGTGGCCGGCCGGCGCGCGCCAGCCGACGTCGATTCCCGCCTGAAAGCTGCGGCCGTCGTACTGCTTGGCCCCGACCGCGTCATCGTTCCGCAGCAGCCCCGCGGACGCTTCGACATGCATTGTGGACGAAAGATCGCGCGCGTAGCGGGCTTCGACCGCGAGCCGGTGCTCGGTGGCGCGCTCGTCGGTTTCGGGAATTCGATGCGTCGCCTCGAGAGCCTGCACGGCGAGCGAGAAGCCCTCGTGCGCATACGAGAAGCGGCCGAAACCCTTGCGGTCCTCCGTGCGCGTGGGCCCGCGGCCGTCCACGTCGCGGTCCCACAGGCCGGAGATGCCCACGCTCAGGCGATGCGCGCTCCCCGCGCTGGACCAGGTGGCGTGCGCCCCGGCCGTGAATCGGTCGCCGTCCGCGGAAGCGAAGGCCCGCCGCTCGTCGCGCCGCGTCACGATGTTCAGCAGGCCCAGGAACGCGAAGTCGCCATGGATCGCCGAGCCGGGACCCCGCATGAACTCGAGCCGCTGCACATCCTCGATGGGCATGAGAAGAATCGAGCTGCTGATCCCCGCGCTCTCCTGGTTCAGCCCGACCGAGTCGACGGTGATCTTGATGTTGCCGCTGTTGAAGATGAAGTTGATCCCGCGGACCAGGACGAGCGGGCTGGAGTAGAGATCCTTCACCGTTTGCACACCCGGGACCAGCGCCAGCGCTTCCCACACGTTCCTCGTGCCGAGCGCTTCCAGCTCGTCTCCTTGCAGGACGGTCACCATGCCGGGCACGTAGTCGTGGTTCATCCGGGTCTTCGTGGCGAGATCGGTTTCCTGCCTGAGCAGGGCCTCGAGCTCCGAGCCCTCGTCCGACGCGGGCGGCGTGCCCTCGGCAGATGCGGGCGGCGTGCCCTCGCCGTGTGCGCCGAGCGGCACAAACAGGAGGAGGGAGAGCGCTGTCGACAGCGCGGCTCCCAGCGCACGCGCGCATCCGCGCCGGCGGTCGCACCGATCCATCATCGAAGCCTCCTGAGAGTTCGACGGATCATAGATGCGCGGCCGCCCAGCGGCCCTTCGTTTCGAGACGGATCAGCTCCGGAGCGAGACGTCGCCGCTCGAAGACGAGATGCGCACGGGCCGTCAGGCTCACGGCTCGCCTCCCCGATTCCGCGACACGCATGCAAAAACTCGGGGACGAGCTCGTCGTGCCGTAGTAAAGTTCCCGAGCCCATTCAGAAGCGTTTCAATTTCACCTTGCGGAAACGTCCTCGCGACGTGATGCGGGCTCCCGCGCGGACTCTCTTGCGTTTGGATTCAGAAAGAGGACGGAAAATGAAGACGAATCTCGTGATCGGAGCCGTCGTGATGGCTGCTCTTCTTGCCGCTCCCCGGGCCGAAGGGCAAGCCAACGCCGCCAACTACACGTTCGCAACGACGGTGACGGGCTCGCTCACCAGCATGAGCAGCGGCACGACGACGTTGCTGGCCGCCAACATCGACGACACCGCGTCGCCGGTCACGCTGCTCGGGTTCGACTTCTTCTTCATGGGCGTGCGGCAGGACCGCTTCTCGATCAACGAGAACGGCGTCCTGCGCTTGGCGGCGGGGGCGCAGGTGGGTGCCCCGTACAAGCCCCTGGCGCAGGCGGGCCTGCCCATCATCACGGCGTACGGCGCCGACCAGCGCACCCACGCGGTTGACGGCAAGGTCCATTTCAAGGTCACGGGTGCGGCGCCGAACCGGGTCGCGACCATCGAATGGCTCAACAACCAGGCGAACTTCAACACCGGAGGGACAGCGGATCTCACCTACCAGGTCCGGCTATTCGAGACGACCGGCTGCATCGAGATGGCGTATGGCTCGATGACGATGAGCACGCTCGGCGCCGCGGATACCAACTCCCAGAACCCCAACATCGGCTTCTCGAGCAACAATGCCGCGGGGACGGTCGGCTCGGTCACGGCGGCCCAGAGCGGTGCTCCCGCCCCCACCTTCAACGGCGCCTCGGCGACTCCGGTGGCCAACCTCTACACGGCGGGAACGATCCCGGTGCTCACTTCGGTCGCGGACGGCAGCCGGCGGACGTTCTCCTTCTGCTCGGCCGCCCCGGCGCCTGCCGGTGGCCCGCTCACCTTCACCGCGGTCACGCCGACCGGAATGACGCTCAACTGGACCGACTCGGCCAACGAGGTCGCCTACGCCATCTATTCGTCGACCGACGGCGGAGCGAGCTACACCTTCGCTGGCGCGGCCGCCCTGAACGCCACCTCCTTCGTGGCGTCCGGGCTCTCGCCCTCGACAACCTATGACTGGCGCGTCATCGCCACCTCGGAAGGCGCTCTCGCGGCCCCCCTCACGGGAACACAGGCCACGCCCGCGCCGGGGATCAAGACCTCCGCGGCCACGGGCCTCTGGAGCGCCCCCGGCACGTGGACGCCGGCCGGCGTCCCCGGACTCGGAGATGCCGTCACGATCGCGGCCGGACACACCGTGACCATCGACGTCGCGGCCTCGGCGTTCTCGGTCACGGTTGCGAGCACGGGCATCCTCCAGTACGAGCAGACGACCGCGCGCACGCTCACCGTCGCCTCGAACGCGACGGTCCAGGCGGGAGGCACCTTCCGGTCCAACCCGGCAGGGACCCAGACCGGCCATACGCTGAGCCTCGCGGGGAGCCTGACGAACGACGGCACGCTCGACTTCTCGACGAACGCGGACACCGCCGGCGCCATTATCACGTTCACGGGCACCGCGAACACCACGTTCTCCGGAACCGGCGCCACGACGGACATCCGCCAGATCACGGTCAACAAGGGCATCAACCCGGCCGCGATCATGGAGCTGTTGCCGACGAACTTCACGGTGCGCGGCGTCACGACCGACACGGTTGCCGGCGGCTGGCTCGTGATGACCAACGGCACGATCAAGATCTCGGGAACGTTCGCCGGCACCAGCCGCGTGTTCGCGACCGCGGCCTACACGATCCCGATCAGCTTCGGCTTCTGGCTCAACAACCCCAGCTATGTCGTCGCGGCGCAGGCCGGGAACGCGGTGAACAACGGGCAGTTCCGGCTCAGCCAGGGGACGTACAACCAGGGAACCCTCGCGAACCACAGCTTCCGCGGCGGCGCCGGGGCGATCTTCACGATCGACGGCGGCACGATGAACTGCGCCGGGCAGTTCAGCCCGCAGAGCGCGGTCACGTACAACCAGAGCGCCGGAACGCTGAACGTCGGAACGGTGGGCAACAGCCAGAGCAACTTCGGCACGTTCGAGCTGTTCTCCGCCTCCGCGTCCTTCAACATGACCGGCGGCACGATCAACATCGTGCAGGCCAGCACCGGGGCGACGCAGATCGACTACCAGAACCTCGCGATCGCCACCGCGACCACGGGCACCGTCCGCGTGGGCACCGCGGCAACCGTCACGACATTCACGTTCAACCTGCGCGGCGGCATGCC
>JBDSFL010000466.1:0-13129 GCA_039919545.1 Thermoanaerobaculia bacterium
CGGCATCCTCGACGGGCCGCGCGTGTTCGCGTCGGGTCCGGCCATGAGCGTCACGGGCGGGTATCCGCTGAGCGGCTATTCGTGGGAGCGGAAGATGCCCGACGGCGTGCTGAAGTGCGACGGGGCCGACGAGTGCCGCCGCGCGGTGCGCCTGCAGGTGCAGAACGGCGTGGACTGGATCAAGGTCTATGCGGACCGTTCGTACTACCGGACCGAGAACGGCGGGTGGGCGTCGATCCCGAACTTCACGCCCGAAGAGATGAAGGCGATCGTGGAGGAGACCCACAAGCTGCTCAGGAAGGCGACGGCGCACTCGATGACGCCGAGCGGACACCGTATCGCGCTGGCGGCGGGGATCGATTCCCTCGAGCACGGCGACGTGCTGGACGACGAGACGATCCGGGCGATGCTCGCGCGGAGGGTGCCGTACTGCCCCACGATCACCGTCGCGGACTTCGTGAAGGGGCCGCGCAGCAAGACGAACCCGATCTGGGACCAGCTCTGGGCGGCCTCGCAGGATTCGTTCCGGAGGGCGTACAAGGCCGGCGTCCCGATCGCGTTCGGCACGGATGCGGGCGGCTTCGACTGGGATAAACGCAATCAGGCCGAGGAGTTCGCGTTCATGGTCGCGTGGGGGATGACGCCGTGGGACGCGATCCGCTCGGCGACCGTGGTTGCCGCCGAGCTCCTGGGGCAGACGGGGAAGCTGGGCTGTCTGGACGTCGGCTGCGCGGCGGATCTCGTGGCCGTGGCGGGCGATCCGCTCTCGGACGTGAAGGTGCTGCAGAGCGTCTCGACGGTGATCGCCAACGGCCGCGTGGTGAAGACGACGCCGTGAAGACCGCCCCGCGAAGACCACGCCCGTGAAGGCCACGCCGTGATCCCACGCTCGGGGCCTTCGACGGGCGCTACGACAGCCCCAGCACCCCGCCGGGCGTGCCCTTGACCCGGGAAGACGTCCGCCACACGGGGTTTCTCTGCCTTCTCCCGACGGTGCTTTTCTCGGACGTGCTCTTCTTCGGGGCGGGCTTCTTCCATCGCGATCTGTTTCCCTACCACTACCCGATGAAGCGCGCCCTGCGCGCGGTGATCGAGAGCGGCGATTTTCCGTTCTGGAACCCCTTCATCTCGGCCGGGCAGCCCATGGCGGCCAACCCCGCATACGAGGTCTTCTATCCGCCGCAGTGGCTGATCCTGCTGGGAGACTTTCGCTTCGGCTTCGTGCTCCACATCGTGGCGCACGTCTACCTCGCGCTGCTCGGGACGTATTTTCTTCTGCGGGCGCTCGACGTGCGCGCCAGCGTCTCGCTGTTCGGCGCCGTCTCGTTCGGCTCGAGCGGCTTTCTCCTCGGCTCGATGACGACGCTGCCCACGTTTTTCGTCTGGAGCTGGGCGCCCCTGGTGGGCTGGGCTCTCGTGCGGCTCCTCCGTCAGCCCTCGCCCCGACGCTTCGCCGTGGCCGCGCTGCTCGCCGCGACCCAGATGCTCGTGGGTGAGCCGATCTCCCTGCTGCAGGTCTGGGCGCTCGTGGGCTGCGCGGCGCTGCTGACCGCCGATCGCCTCCGATCGCTTGCCCTCTGCGCGGGGCTCTTCGTCGCGACGTTCGCCATCGCGGCGGTGCAGGTCGTCCCCGCGATCGATCACGCGCACGATTCCGCGCGTGCCCGGGGATTCCCGTATGCGCAGGTGGTCGACTACAGCATGCCGCTCATCCGGCCCCTCGAGATGGTGATCCCGAGGCTCTTCGCCATGCTCGACATCCGCAAGAACCTCGTCTGGGATGCGCGTGCGTTCAGCCACGAGACGCCTTACCTGCTGAGCGTTTACGTGGGGGTGGGCATCGTCATCCTCGCGCTGGCAGGCATCTTCGCGGGAACGCGCGGCCGCTTCATGCTGATCGCGGTCTCATCGGGCTCCTACCTGCTCGCCATCGGCGGCAAGACGCCCCTTTACCGGTGGCTCTACGAGCTGGGCATCGCGCGCTCGCTGCGCTACCCGGAGAAGTTCGCCGCTTCGGCGATCTTCGCGGCGCTGCTTTTCGGGGCGCTCGTCGGCGAGCGGCTCATGGCCGGAGACGAGCGTGTGCGCCGCGCGGTGCGCTGGTGTGCGGTGGGCGCGGTCCTCACCTGCGCGGCGGTCCTGCTCCTCTGGCAATTTCCCGCCCAGAGCACCCGGCTGATTCCGGTGGCTCGCAGCTACTGGCTCCTCGGGCTGCTCCTCACGGCTTCCTGGGCCGCACTCGGCTTTCTGGGCAAGCATGCCGAATCCCGCGCCTGGAAGCTCGGCGCGCTGCTCGTGCTGCTGGGCGATGTGGTGATGCTCGCGCGGGAAGTGTCGCCCTCGCTGCCCGGCGATTTCTTCACCCCTCCGCCGGTCGCCCGAAGCCTCGACCCGCGACCGGACGCGTACGCCGTCTTCAACCGGGGCGACTGGCGGCCGCTCGACGAGAAGCTGATGGCCACGCGAGCCCTGCCGCACTGGTGGGCCGTCCGGAATTCCCTGCAGCCGATGACGGCGCCGGCGTGGGGTTTTCGTTCGGTGCTCGAGCGCGACTTCGACGAGACCGCTCTGCTGCCGACGCATGATCTGCTGGACCTGATGATGCGCGTGGGAAACGGCGGGGCGGCTCGCTGGGCCGAGCCGTTCATGCTCCGTTCCAACGCGCGCTATCTCCTGGACTATCGGCCCGTCGAGCAAGACCGCGCGGCGCTCGCGGGCGACCCGCTCGAATCGCTCCCTGTCAGCATCACCGACTTCGGCGCGAGCGGCCGGTACACTTTCGCAGCTGCGCTGATCGAGGCGCACACCGACGCCGAGCTGCAGCGGGCGTTCGTGACGACTCAGGCGACAGTTGTGCCGTTCGCCCCCTTTGCTCTTGCCAGCGCGCGGGTCACCGCCACGCGCGAGACGAGCAGTACCGCCACGCTCGACGTCGAGAGCTCGGGGCAGGCGTTCCTGGTGGCGGCGGTGACGCGCCACAAGTACTGGCGCGCCACGATCGACGGACGCGATGCGCCGCTGCTCCCGGCCAATGTCGCCTATCAGGGGCTGGTCGTGCCGGCGGGGCGGCATCGCATCGAGCTGCGCTATCGAAATCCGCTGGTGGTCTGGGGCGGCGTGTTCAGCCTGCTCGCGCTGCTGAGCGCATGTGCCGTCGCGGTGTGGCCGCGGCGCGCTCGGACTCCGGATCAGCGGGATGCGACGCGACTGTCCTGAAATGCCTTTTGATCGAGAGCACGGTTCCAAGGCCCGCCCGGTCCGAGCTCGACGTGGCGCACGTTTGCCTCCTCGCGGGCTCCGGTCTTGACGTTGAACGCATGGAGCTCGTTGTCGGCGGTCTCCACGAGGAACTGGCCGTTCTGGATGATGCCGATGCAATGCCCCCAGGAAACGTGCGAAACCGTGCGCTTGAGCTTGGCCGGGTCCGGCAGCAGATCGTTCAGCGTGACCACGTGCACGAGTCGGCCGTGGGTCACGAAGCGGAAGAGCGGAGGGTTCTTCGCATGGTCGAGCGGGAGGAGTCCGAGGCCGTCGTCGCCGATGACGATCGACTCTCCGTCTTCGGAGACGAAGAACGACCGATGCCAGCCCGGATAGGTCCATAGCTTGAGCTGACCGGTCTTGGTCCGCCGGAACACGGTGGTGAGCTTCTTGGCCGGATCTGATCGAGCGCAGACCTTGTCATCGTTCACGGAACACACCTCGACGAGGCGAGGGGGAAGAAGCGGCGCGTCGCCACGGAGCGACGATGAGATCGAGAACAGCCCGAGAAATGCCATGAGCCCCGCACTGCGCCAGGTTCTCGATCTCATCAGCGCGAACTATCTCTTCTTCGGCGCAGATTTCTTGGCGGCCGATTTCTTCGGAGCGCTTTTTGTCGCGGGCATCGCGGGCGACTTGCCGAGCGCGGCCACTTCCTCGAAGTACTTCGCGAACGCGATCATTCCGCCGGACGCCTGCTCCCAGTCGAAGTTCTCGTTCGGAGCGTGGTAGCCGTGCTCGGGGAGCGAGAGGCCCAGGAACATCACCGGCGCGTTCAGCACCTGCTCCATCGTGATGACGGCTCCGATCGAGCCCCCCTCACGCACGAACACGGGCTCGCGGCCGAAGGCGAACTTCACCGAGCGGCGCACCGCGTCGGCCAGAGGGCCGGTGGTCTGGCCCTGGTATGGATCGAGACGACCCTCGAGCAGCATCTTGACGTCGGGATTTTTCGACTTGATGAATTTCTCGATCAGCTTGGCGATCTTGGCGCCCGTCTGGTTCGGCACGAGGCGGCAGGAGACTTTCACCTCGGCGCGGGGCGGGATGATCGTCTTGACGCCGGGACCCGTGTAGCCGCCGATGACGCCGTGGATCTCGAACGTGGGCATGGCCCAGATCCGCTTCATCACCTCGAGCGCGTCGTTCGTGCGCAGCGACTTGAAGAGGTGATCCTTCTTGAAGCCCGCCACCGTGAAGCCGCTGCGGCGGAAGTCTTCCAGCTCGGCCTTGGTGGGAGGCACGACATCTTCGTAGAAGCCGGGGATCTTCACCTTGCCGGTCTGCGCGTCGAAGCACTCCGACACGACCTTCATCAGCTCGGCGAGGGGGTTGCGCGCGGCGCCGCCCGCCACACCGCTGTGCTGATCCGTGGTCCCCGTCTCGAGGGTGAGCAGGAAACCCTGCAGCCCGCGCAGGCCGGCCGGCGCGGCGGGCTTGCCGCGCGCGATCCAGACGGTGTCCGACACGATGACCGAGTCGGTCGCGAGCTTCTCTTTCACGCCCTTGATGGCGCTCTCGAAATTCGGAGAGCCGATCTCCTCTTCGAATTCCCAGAGCACGCGGATGTTGACCGGAACGCCCGCGTCGAGGGCCGCCTTCGCTCCGAAGAGAGCCGAGAACGCAGGGCCCTTGTCGTCGGTGGTGCCGCGCCCCAGGTAGCGGTCGCCTTTCTTGGCGAAGACGAAGGGCTCGGTCTCCCAGGGCTCGGTCGTCTTGGAAGCGGGCTGCACGTCGAGATGGTTGTAGACGGTGACCGTGGGGAGGGCCGGATCGCTGCCCCACGCGCCATGGACGATGGGGTGCCCTGCCGTCTCGATGATCGAGGCCTCGCCCCCGAAGCGGCGGATGGTTTCGGCCGCGAGCCGCGCCGCATCCTGGATGCTGGCCCTTTTCGTGGGATCGACCGACACGGTCGGCAGCTCCACGAATTCCTTCAGCAGAGCCTCGAAACGTTCGCGATTCTCCTCGGCGAAACGCCGAAGGCTGGCCTTCGTCAGTGCGGTTGAATTCATGATCCGAGTGTAACTCGACCGCCAGGCGGCCCGGGAACGGCCGCCTCGGTTCACCCGTCAGCCGCCGCTCTCCTCGGTGCCGATGCCGGGACCGCGCGTGTCGCGCAGCCGCTTGCGCCGGAACTGGCGCTCCTCCTCTTCCTTGTAGAGGTACTTGATCGAGTGCTTGGGGACGACGAGGTTCGGGGCGTTCTCACGATTCAGCTTGATGACGTCCTTGTCGTACCACTCGATCCAGCCGCGAAGCTCTTCCCCATCGATGAGGCGGATCACGATGGGGGTGCGCGACTGCATCTGCTTCAGGTAGTAGTACGCCTCGGCGTTCGTCTGGTCGGGCGGCACGGCCTTGCGCGACGACGGGCCGCGGGCGATGCCCTGGTCCCGCCGGACCTCGGCGAGGGACGGGCGGATCAGCTTGCGCTGCCCGAACTCCCCGGGAAGGGGGGAGGTCGGAGGGTCGGATGGTTCGCCGCCCGCAGGCGGCTTGCGAACCGGAGGCATATCGAGCTCCTTCCGAAAGGGAACGGCTTTGATCGCAGGGGGGTGCCGAAATGGTGGCAAGCTTCGTTTCCGCTAGTCTTACTCGAAACCCATGCCAGCCCGCAAGCGGGCGGCAAAACGAGCCAGAGCGCGGAAGAAAAGCGAAAGGAAGCTACGCGATCGCTTGAGGGGGCGGCGCGGACGGGGCCGGAGCGGGAGCCCCGGGTCGCTCGGAGCGGGAGCTCATTTTGCGCGCCGCCTCGATCCCGCCGTCCAGCTCGTAGGCCACACAGCACTTCAGGCGGCCGCAGTTGCCCGTGAGCTTGGAGGGATTCGGCGTGACGCCCTGGAGCTTGGCCATTCGGATCGTCACGGGGTGGAAGCTCTTCATCCAGCTCGAGCAGCACAGGGAGAAGCCGCAGGAGCCCACGCCCCCCATGAGGCGCGTCTCGTCGCGGACCCCGATCATCTTGAGCTCCACGCGGGTCTGGAACTTCTCGGCCACCTCGCGCTGCAGGTCGCGCGTCTCGACGCGCTTGTCGGCCGTGTAGATGATCGTGATCTTCCGGCGGTCGAAGCCCACCTGACACTTCACCAAGCTGAGGTCGAGCCTTCGATCGGTGACCCGGGAGTCGGTGTAGCGGAAGGCCTGGTCCTGAAGCTCCAGGCGCTCGACGTAGTCGGCGTACTCGGAGTCCGAGGCGAGCCGCAGCAGACGCTTGGCTTTCTTGGAGGAGCAGGCCTTGGCCATCAGCGGGGAGGTGGTCGTGACCTCGGCGAACTCGGGGCCGTTCTCGGTCTCGACGATGAGGTGCTCCCCCGTCTTCACCTGGACGTCGCCGGTGAAGACGTTCGTCGTCTTGCCATCCTCGGCATCCGCCATCCTCACGCCGACGAAGTTGCCGGCCGGGTTCTTGGACGTACCGATGGAACAACCTGTACAGCTCATGGCCGAGATTCTGACCTGGGGGGAATGGAGGGTCAAATGGGGTGAGAATGGCGGGATGCGACTCGTCACGCGCGGAGACCTCGACGGATTGACCTGCGCGGTGCTCCTCACGTCCGTGGAGAAGATCGAGGCCATCGAGCTCGTCCATCCCCAGGAGCTGACGGACCGCCGCTTCCACGTGATGCCGGGCGACATCCTGGCGAACCTGCCCTACCAGCGCAACGCGGCCCTCTGGTTCGACCACCACCCCGCCACCGACACGAATGCGACGCCCCCCGAAGGCTTCATCGGGCTCTCGGCCATCGCGCCCTCCACGGCCCGCCTGGTGCGCGACTACTACGCCGAGATTCATGGCCCCGATGTCTTCGACCGTTTCGAGGAGCTGGTGGCCGGCACCGACAAGTTCGACGCGGCGCGCCTCTCGCAGGAGGATGTGCTCTCCCCCCGGGGCGTGGTCCTGCTCGGATTCACGATCGATGCGCGCACGGGCCTGGGCTCCTTCCGCGACTACTTCATGTTCCTGGTCTGGGAGCTGCGCGAAAAATCGGTCGCCGAGGTGCTCGAGTGTCCGCTCGTCGTCGAGCGGGTGGCCCGCATGGCGGCCGCGGATGCGCTCTTCCGCAGCAGCCTTCTCGCGAATTCCCGCGTCGAGGGGAATGTCGTCGTCACGGATTTCCGCTCCCTGGCCGAGATCCCGATCGGGAACCGCTTCCTCATCTACACGCTCTTCCCCGAGGCGAACGTCTCGGTGAGGCTGCAATGGGGACCGCGCCGCGAGAGCGTCATGGCGACGGTGGGACACAACATCTTCGACCGCTCGAGCTGGGCGGACATCGGCCAGACGATGGCGCTCTTCGGCGGCGGCGGACACCGGGGTGCGGGGTCGGCTCCCTTGCCGGCCGCGGATGGTGACGCGACGCTGCGGCGCCTGATCAAGGAGCTGCAGCTCTGATCTGACCGGCAAGGGTCGGGTTCGCCGTGCCGGCGTGGCAGCAATGTTGCTGGGAAACCAGAGTCCCGAGGAAGTCCGCCCTGTTTTGCCGCTGCGCCCCGCACGGCAGCCGGACGACTTCGAGCGACGAGCCGCGATGAAAGACGCATGAGATCTCTCTTCTCGCCGACGCTCCGGGAGCCTGCTCCGCCCCCTCTCCGGGGCGAATTGCTGAGCATCGAGCGTCTGGAGGAGCGCGCTCGCTCGCTGGCCGCCGTGCTCACGCTGGCCCCCACGTCGCGGCGCGGCGGGCGAAACCCGCTTCGCAAGCTCACCGAGGACGGGCAGGTGCTGCGCGACGTGTACAGCCGCATCGCCGAGGACGTACACCAGGGCGAGCCGATTCCGCCGGCCGCGGAGTGGCTGCTGGACAACTTCCACCTCATCGAGGCCGACCTCCGCAGGATCCGGCACGATCTGCCGCGGCGGTACTACCAGAAGCTTCCCAAGCTCGCCGCGCGCGAGTTCGCCGGGGCCGCGCGGGTGCACGCGATGGCGCTCGAGCTGATCGGCCACAGCGACGGGCGGCTCGACGCGGACCGCCTCACCCGCTTCGTCGCGGCCTACCAGTCGGTGGCCCCGCTCACGATCGGCGAGCTGTGGGCCTGGCCGAGCATGCTGAAGCTCGCCCTGCTGCAGAACCTGCGCTCGCTGGCGGAGGAGATCCTCACGCAGCGCAACGGGCGCCTCGACGCGAACCGGTTCCTCTCGGGCTTCGAGACCAGCAGCACAGCGACGCCGGACATCTCGCTCCCGCCGCGTCCCTCGAGCTCGTTCGTGGTGCACCTGCTCCAGCGCTTCCGTGAGTTCGGTCCGCGCGTGGCGCCGCTGCGGGCCGAGCTCGAGGAGCGGCTCGCGGCCGACGGCCACAGCGCCGAGGAGATCATCCGCACCGAGCATCAGAGCCAGGCCACCGCGCAGGTTTCCGTGGCCAACACCATCACGAGCCTGCGGCTCTGCGCCACGCTCGACTGGAGCCGCTTCGTCGAGAACGTGAGCCTGCTCGAGCACGTGCTGCGGCGCGATCCCGCGGGCGTGTACAGCCGCATGGACTTCGACAGCCGGGACCGCTACCGGCACGCGGTCGAGGAGCTGGCCGAGCCCACCGGAGAAGCTCAGCTGCGCGTCGCGCTGCGCGCCATCGAGAGCGCGCGCCTGGCTCCCGAGACGCCGGGCGACGAGGTGCGCCGCCACGTGGGCCATCACCTGATCGGCGGGGGCCGGCCGGGGCTCGAGACGGACGTCGCGTACCGGCCTCCGTTCCTGCAGAGGGTCCGGCGCTTTCTCTTCGCGAACGCCACGCCCTTCTATCTCGGCACCGTCGCGCTCGTGACGCTTCTGGGCATGGCGCTGGCGGTCGGCTACGGCCGTGCCCACGGCGCGGGCCTGGCCACGCAGGCGCTCATCGCGCTGCTCGCGCTCCTGCCCGCCAGCGAGCTGGGCGTGCTGCTCGTCCAGCGCCTCGTGGTCACTCTCGCCACGCCGCGCCTGCTTCCCCGTTTCGATCTCGAGCACGGTGTGCCGGACGAGGGGCGCACGATGGTGATCATTCCCACGCTCCTTTCGCGTCCGCGCGACGTGGAGCATCTGCTCGAGCACATCGAGGTTCAGGCGCTCGCGAACCTCGATCCGAACATCTCGTTCGCGATCCTGAGCGATTTCGGCGATGCCGCGAGCGAGCGCCTGCCGGGGGACGACGACATCCTCGCCGCGGCGCGGGCGGGGATCGAGGCGCTGAACCAGAAGCACGGGGCCGACCGCTTCTACCACTTCCATCGCGCGCGCCTCTGGAACCCCCAGGAGAACTGCTTCATGGGGTGGGAGCGCAAGCGCGGGAAGATCGAGGAGTTCAACCGCCTGCTGCGCGGCGCCACCGACACCACCTTCACGGTGCAGGTGGGCGAGCTCGCCCGGCTCCCCTCGATCCGCCTCTGCATCACGCTGGACACCGACACGCGCCTGCCGCGCGAGGCCGCTCGCTCTCTCATCGCCATCAGCCTTCACCCGCTGAACCGGCCGCGCTTCGATCCCGGCGTCCGGCGCGTCGTTTCGGGATACGGGATCCTCCAGCCGCGCGTGAGCGTGGCGCTGGACAGCGCGGTGAGCTCGGTCTTCGCGCGCGTGTATGCGGGGCACACGGGCGTCGATCCGTACACCAAGGCCGTGTCCGACGCGTACCAGGATCTCTTCGCCGAGGGGATCTTCACCGGCAAGGGGCTCTACGACGTGGACGCCTTCATGGCGGCGCTGGACGACCGCGTGCCGGAGAACGCGCTGCTGTCGCACGACCTCTTCGAAGGCGTCTACGCGCGCACGGCGCTCGTGACCGACACCGAGGTGGTGGACGACTACCCGCTCAGCGTGCTCACGCACTCGCGAAGGCAGCACCGCTGGGTGCGGGGCGACTGGCAGATCCTCCTGTGGCTCTTCCCCTTCGTGCCCACGCGGGCCGGCTTCGAGCGGAACCGCCTGCCGCTCATCAGCCGCTGGAAGATCCTCGACAACCTGAGGCGCAGCCTCGTGGCTCCCGCGCTGCTCGCCTTCCTCGGTGCCGCGTGGATCGCGCTGCCGGGGAATCCCGTCACCTGGACCTGGGCGGCTCTGGCGCTGCTCGCCGCGCCGCTCTATCCGTTCGTGACCGGCCTCGTCACGCAGGCGCAGAAGGCGCAGGGCGCCAACACGCTCTGGCGCGGCTCGCGCGACGACTTCGCGACCGCCCTGGCGCAGGTCTTCCTCACCATCGTCTTCCTCCCGTACCACGCGTGGCAGATGCTGCACGCGATCTTCCTCACGCTCGTGCGGCTGGTCTTCACCAAGCGACGGCTCCTCGAGTGGGAGACGGCCGCCAGCGTCGCGGCGCAATCGGCGAAGCTGCGCGAGGGGGTGCGGCTCTTCCTCGCCGCGATGGCCTCGAGCATCCTCACCTCGCTCCTCCTGTTCGCCACGACCGCGCTCGTGCGCCCGGGAGCGCTCGGGGTGGCCGCGCCCTTTCTCGTCCTCTGGAGCGTCTCGCCCCTGATCGCGCACTGGCTCAGCCGGCCGGAGCTGGCCGGGGCGCCGGTCCTGTCCGCCGAGGAGGCCCGTGAGCTCCTGCAGACGGCGCGGGCGACGTGGCGCTATTTCGAGACGTTCATGTCGGCCGAGGACAACGGCCTCCCTCCCGACAACTACCAGGAGAGTCCCGGACCGGTCCTGGCGCACCGCACGTCCCCGACGAACATCGGCATGGGGCTCTTGTCCGTGCTGGCCGCGCACGACCTCGGCTTCATCGACACGGCCGAGCTGACCGAGCGCATCGAGCGGACGCTGCAGAGCGTGGAAGGGCTCGAGAAGCACGAAGGGCATCTCCTGAACTGGTACGACACGCGCACGTTCGCGCCGCTCTTTCCGCGCTACGTCTCCACCGTGGACAGCGGCAACCTGGCGGGGGCGCTCATGGCGCTCTCGTACGGTCTGAAAGACGCCGCGCGCACGACGCCGGGCCGCGAGCGCGTTCGTTCCGGCGCCTCGGCTTCGGCCGAGCTCCTCGCCGCGGCGCTCGTCGACCTGAAGAAGACCCAGCCTTCGCTCGTGGCGGGCATCGCCGTGCTGCTGCGCGAGCTCGCTCCCCTGCGCGCGTCCTTGCAACAGGCCGAGGCTGCCGCCGACGCGCCTCTCTTCGCGTCGGTCGCAGCCGTCCTGGATGAAGAATTGCGCGCCGGGATCGGCTCCGTGACGGGCGCCGATACAAGCGAGGCCGCGTACTGGATCCGCGCGCTGCGCGCGGGCCTCGGCCGCTGGCAGAGCATCGGCGCCGTACAGAACGCCGTACCGGGTGCCGTGCCAGACGCCGTGCCCGAGGCGGCGCGGCTCGAGGCCGCGGCCGACGAGGCGGGCGCTCTGGCCGACGCGATGAACTTTCGTTTCCTGTACGACGGCCAGCGCCGCATCTTCTCGATCGGCTTCCGGCTCGCCGACGCCGAGGGGCCGGGCCGGCTCGATCCGTCCTTCTACGATTTGCTCGCCTCGGAGGCGCGCCTGGCGAGCTTCATCGCGATCGCCAAGGGCGACATCCCGCAGAACCACTGGTTCCACCTCGGTCGCCTCGTCGTGAACGTGCACGGCCACCCCACGCTCCTCTCGTGGAGCGCGACGATGTTCGAGTATCTGATGCCCCTCCTTCTGATGCGGAGCTACCCCGGCACGCTCCTGGATCGCACCTGCAAGATGGCCGTTCGGCGGCAGATCGAATATGGCCGACAGCACGACATCCCGTGGGGGATCTCGGAGTCGGCGTTCAACCTCACCGACCGGCATGAGAACTTCCAGTACAAGGCCTTCGGCGTGCCCGGGCTCGGGCTGAAGCGCGGCCTGGCGGACGATCTCGTGGTCGCTCCCTATGCCACCGCGCTGGCGGCGCTGGTCGACCCCGTGCGGGCCGTCGAGAATTTCAGGGATCTCGCCGCGGAAGGACTGCGAGGACGGTACGGCTTCTACGAGGCGATCGACTACACGCCACGGCGCGTTTATGCGGGCGACCCCCCCGACGAATCGGAGCGTGCGCAACCGGGGGCGCCGCTGCGCGGAACGGTGATCCGGTCGTACCTCGCGCACCATCAGGGGATGTCGCTCGTCGCCTTCGCCGACGTGCTGCTCGAGGGCGTGATGGTGGCGCGCTTCCATGCCGATCCGCGCGTGCGCGCCACCGAGCTGCTGCTGCAGGAACGTATCCCGCGCGAGGCGGCCATCGCGCAGCCCCGCCCCGCCGAGGAGACGCGCGCCGCCCCGCCCTCGGGTCCCGCGGCGGTGCGACGCTTCCGCACCGCGCAGACGTACTTCCCGCGCGCGCAGTTCCTCTCGAACGGCTCGTTCACCACGATGGTCACCAACGCCGGCGGCGGCGCCAGCTTCCACGGCGGCAAGGCGGTGACGCGCTGGAGGCCCGACCGCACGCGCGACGGTCTCGGCGAGTTCATCTACCTGCGCGACGTGCGCACCGGCTCCACGTGGTCCGCCGCCTTCCAGCCCACCGGGCGCGAGCCGGACGATTACCACGTGACGTTCCAGGCCGAGCGCGTGTCGTTCCGCCGGCGCGACGACGGAATCGAGACGTATCTCGAGATCGCGGTCTCGCCCGAGGACGACGTGGCGGTGCGGCGCCTCACGCTCACCAATCGCGGCGACCGGCAGCGCGAGCTCGAGGTGACGAGCTATGCCGAGATCGTGCTGGGCTCGCCCGCGGACGATTTCGTCCATCCGGCGTTCGGCAAGCTCTTCGTGGGAACCGAGTACCTGGCCGAGAGCACCGCGCTCCTGTGCGGCCGCCGGCCGCGCGGCGGCGCGGACACCGAGGACTGGGCAATTCACGTTCTCTCCGTGGAAGGGCGGATGCAGGGGCCCGTCGAATGGGAGACGGACCGCGCGCGCTTCCTGGGGCGCGGCCGCGAGCCCGCC
>JBDSFL010000474.1:0-11240 GCA_039919545.1 Thermoanaerobaculia bacterium
TTCGGCGTGCCGCACGAATGCCGCATCGTCTCGGCGCATCGGACGCCGTCGCTGCTGGCCGAATACGCGTCCACCGCCGAGGCCCGCGGCCTCGCGGTGCTCATCGCCGGGGCCGGGGGCGCCGCCCATCTCCCCGGCATGCTCGCGGCGCAGACGCTCGTCCCGGTGCTCGGCGTCCCCGTCGAAAGCGCGGCGCTGAAGGGGATGGATTCCCTGCTCTCGATCGTCCAGATGCCGGGCGGGATTCCGGTGGGCACGCTTTCGATCGGGAAGGCAGGCGCGATCAACGCGGCCCTGCTGGCGATCGCGATCCTCGCGACCACGCGCCCCGCCCTGCGCGAAAAGCTCCGCGCGTTCCGGAGCGACGAGGAGCAACGCGTCCGTCAAGACCTGCTTCCGTGAGCGGGATTCCTCCGGGCGCAACCGTCGGCGTCCTGGGCAGCGGCCAGCTGGGCCGCATGTTCGCCATCGCGGCGCGCCGGATGGGCTACCGCGTCCACACCCTCTCCCCCGATACCGATACGCCCACGGGGCAGATCGCCGACGTCGAGATCAACGCGTCGTACGACGACCTCGAGGCGGTGCGCGAGTTCGCGCGCAACGTCTGCGTGATCACTTTCGAGTTCGAGAACGTGCCGTCGGCCACCGTGGCCGCCGCCGCCGAGTTCGCCCCGGTGCGTCCGGGGGGGCGCGTGCTGCACGTCTGCCAGGAGCGGCTGCGCGAGAAGAGCTTTCTGGTTTCGGCCGGGCTCCCGGTCACGCCCTATGCGGCGGTGTCCTCGCTCGACGAGCTGAAGGCCGGGCTCGCGCGTCTGGGCACGCCTGCGGTCCTGAAGACCGCCGCCTTCGGCTACGACGGCAAGGGGCAGCACCGGATCGGCGCGCCCGAGGAGGCCGGGGCGGTCTGGTCAGCCATCGCCGGTCAGCCGGCGATCCTCGAGAGCTTCGTCTCGTTCGAGCACGAGGTCTCGGTCGTGGCCGCGCGCGGCCTCGACGGCGCCTTCGCTCCGTTCGAGGTTGCGGAGAACATCCACCGGCGCCACATCCTGGATGTCTCGGTCGCCCCCGCGCGTATCCCGCCACGGGTGGCCCGGCACGCCATCGAGCTGACCCGCGCCGTGCTGGAGGCGCTCGACGTGGTGGGCGTGCTCTGCGTCGAATTTTTTCTCAGGCCCGACGGCAGCCTCCTGATCAACGAGCTCGCCCCGCGCCCGCACAACTCGGGGCATCTCACCTTCGATGCGTGCACCACCAGCCAGTTCGAGCAGCAGCTGCGCTCCGTGTGCGGGCTGCCGCTCGGCTCCCCCGCGCAGCTGCGCCCCGCGGCAATGGCGAACCTCCTCGGCGAGCTCTGGAGAAAAGGCGAGCCCCGCTGGGAACGCGCGCTTCAGCATCCGAACGTGAAGCTGCACCTGTACGGCAAGCTCGAGCCCCGGCCCGGACGGAAGATGGGGCATCTGACCGCGCTGGCCGAAACGGTGGACGAGGCCCTGGATCTCGTGCTCGCCGCGCGCGGGAGCCTGTAGCGTCGATGTGTCTGTCCTACGATCCCAGGAGTCCGCCCGCGGGCAGGTCGCGCGCGAGCCGAAGCGGCGCGAAGAGTCGCTCGTCCGAGCAGACAGCGCGATCCCGCCCCCTCCCCTTGGCCAGATAGAGCGCCCGGTCGGCCACCCCCAGGATCGAAGCCAGGTTGTCTCCGTGCTCCGGAAAGGCGGCGACCCCGATCGAGATCGTCACACCGGGAAGCTCGATGCCGGCCTCGGACAGGACCGCCCCACGCACCGCCCGCACGATCGACTCGGCCTTCTCGAACGCCTTCTCGAGAGATGCCTCCGGAAGAATCACGGCGAACTCTTCGCCGCCGAAGCGGCAGGCGATGTCCTCGGCGCGACAGATCGAGAGAATCGTGCCGGCGATGGCCTTGAGCGCTGCGTCGCCCGCGGTATGTCCATGGCTGTCGTTGAACTGCTTGAAGAGGTCGACATCCAGCATCAGGACTCCGACCGAGGTATTTTTTCTAGCGGCGCGCCGAACCTCGCGGTCGAAGAATTCCTCCAGATAACGCCGATTGAAGAGTCCCGTCAGCGGATCGCGGATCGCCTGGCTTCGCAGGGATTCCCTCAAGCGGAGGTTGGCGATCGCGAGCGAAGCCTGCTCCGCGAAGGCCGTGGCGAGTCGGCGGCGCGAATCCGAGATCGCCGAGTTCGCCAGCCAGAACACGCCGATCGACTCGTGCTGTGCGGACATCGGCACACAGAGCGAGCCCCGGAACGCGTGGGCGAGATGAGGGCAGACCGGGCTGACGCCGTCGGCCGTCGCATGGACCCGTCCGCCGCGCAGGGCCCAGCAGTCCTGGGGCGGATAGGTGGATCGGCGGCCGTTCGAGTCGCCGAAGGACGCGACCTCCTCGACGAGATTCTTCGCCGTGTTCAAGACGCAGAGCGCGCCCGAATCGCCCTCGAAGAGCCGGACGGCCGCCTGCTGGAGAATCTCGAAGGCCTCCTGGGAATCGATCGCGGACTGGAGCAGGGTGGCCGTTCGTCCGAGGATGTCGATCTCTCGCGAGCTCTCCTCGAGGGCCACGACGTTGCGATGCAGCTTCGACTCCGCTCGTTGGCGTTCGATGAGGCTCTGGCGCAGGAACAGCAGCCCGATCGCCACCGTCGTGAGGATGAAGAAAGCCAGCAGCAGGACCTGCCGATGAAGTCTCCGGACAGGGGCGAACGCGGTCTCGGAAACGACCCGCGCGGTGAGGCTCCAGCCGAGCGGGAAGATCGCCGAATAGGCGGTCATCGCCTGATCGGCCCCCGAACCTTCCTCGAGAATCCCTTTCTCCCCCCGCAGGGACCTCGCCACCGGTTCGTCCCGGATCTGGGAGGTGAGGTCGAGGGGAGGGCGGCCCGCATCGGCCACCAGGATGCCTCGCTGGTCCGTGATGCTCAGATGCACCCGCTGCGCATTGGAGAATTCATCGACGAACGTCTGCATCGACAGGGTGCCGAAGGCGAGGACGAGGATTCCCACCAATCTCGGCTTGCTTTCCTGGGTCGCCCAGATGGGCGTCGCGATTCCGACCACGCGGGGATTTCCTCTCGCGCGGCTGATGAAGACCTCGGAGACATAAGGCCTCTTCGTGGAGATGACTCCCTTGTACCAATCGCGATGCGCGAAATTGACGGCGAGCACTTCGGGAGTGGCGGGGGTGATCGCGAGCACCGTTCCCTCCGGGCTCGCGACGAATGCGGCGGCGATCCCGGCCCGGCTGTTTCCGAGCTCGTCGAGATGCGCCATCAGCTTCACGCCGTCGGGGCGACCCGCGGACATGGCCGCGACCACCCTCGGCCGTGCCGCATACGAGACGCAGAGCTCCTTCAAACCCTGAAAATACTGGGACACGAAGAGGGCGCTCGCCGACGCGGTGCTCTCGAGCCGCTGCTCGACTTCGTGGCGCATGGTGTCGGTCGAGAGTCTCGAGATGCCGAAGGCCAGGACGATGGTCGGAACGATGGTGAGAGCCGCGAAGGTCCCCACGATGGCACCGGGGGACCGTCGCGTCAGTCGCACGAGACCGCCGACTCGTCCGGGGGACGTGGCTCGACGTGCGGCTGCGTGCTGCGATGGGTCCCGATGGGTTCCTTCCTCGTCTTCATCTTTCGCGCTCCCGCCATCGGGGTGCAAAACCGGCACCGAATCTTCGGGGTCCGGATGCAGCGACTTGAGCCCGCTTCCGCGGCTGGAAGGTGTCCTGACACACTTCTGGAACGTCTCGAAAACGACCTCCGGCACGGTCGCCGCATCAGCCCATCCCCGCCCAGCGGGAGCAGGACGGAATCAGGCACGCCTTGCCGAAATTCCGGAAACGATTTCCGCGATCCGCGGCAAACTCCTTCGAGGAGGCGTCTTGATGAGCTCGAATCGCACGGAAAGTGCACCACGCGTTGGCTCGTTTCCTGCTAAGCGCTCTTTGGTGGAGGTACGCAAATGAA
Organism: Thermoanaerobaculia bacterium; assembly: GCA_039919545.1. Classification (GTDB taxonomy): domain Bacteria; phylum Acidobacteriota; class Thermoanaerobaculia; order UBA5066; family UBA5066; genus JBDSFL01. The sequence continues at coordinate 3,987 of JBDSFL010000474.1, forward strand.
ATGGACTCCCGGTGGTAGCAGCTCCGACGTCGAAGATCGACGCGGGCAGAGCGGCGGAGGCGGCGGATTCAGCTTCGGGGGCCGGAGCATCGGCTGCGGCGGCTTTCTCCTGCTGCTCGTTCTCTCGATCGTCTTCAAGAAGAACTTCTTCGCGCTCCTCTCGACCGACGGCGGCTCGGGAACCCAGGCCCCCTCGGTGGCGACGGACAGCGAGCATCCCGCTCCCGCCACGCGCGAGTCGCAGTTCGTGAACTTCGCCATCGACGACATCCAGAAGACCTGGGACCAGGTCCTCAAGGGGCGCTACCAGCACGCCAAGCTCGTCCTCTTCACCGACGCGACCAGCTCTTCATGCGGCTTCGCGCGATCGGCTTCCGGACCCTTTTATTGCCCCGAGGACCAGAAGGTCTATCTCGATCTCGGCTTCTTCCAGCAGCTCAAGGGGCAGCTGGGGGCCGGCGGCGAGTTCGCCCAGGCCTACGTGATCGCGCACGAGGTGGGGCATCACGTGCAGGACCTGATGGGGCTCCTCGGCAAGGTTCACGCCGAGCAGGAGAGCGGAGACAAGAGGCGGGCAAGCGATCTCTCGGTGCGCACCGAGCTGCAGGCCGACTGCCTCGCGGGCGTGTGGGCTCATTCCACGCAGGAGCGCGGCATCCTCGAGAGCGGCGACATCGAATCGGGCATGAATGCCGCCGCGGCTGTCGGCGACGACCGCCTCCAGAAGATGTCGACGGGACGCGTGCAGCCGGAATCGTTCACGCACGGAAGCTCGGAGCAGCGCGTGCGCTGGTTCAAGACGGGGATGGCGTCCGGCAATCCGAACGCCTGCGACACGTTCTCGGTTCAGCGGCCTTGAGGTGAAGGGGGAGCGCCGGGTGAGCGGCGCTCCTCCTATTCGAGTCCGGTCTCCGTCTCCGCCACGATGTAATCGACGACGGCCAGCAGGCTCCCGGTCTTCTCGAAGACGTCGCGCTGCCGATCGGCCCCCGTCTTGTTCTTCAGCATCACGAACACGTACTCGATCTCCTTGCGGGATCCGAGCTCGTCCACCACGTCGTCGATGAACTCGAGGAGCTCGTGCAGGAGGTCCACCAGAGGGACCTCTTCCTTCTTGCCGAAGTCGATGAGCTTCCCTTCGATGCCCCAGCGCGCGGCGCGCGTCTTGTTCTCGCTGATCAGCGCGCGGCTGTACTGCCGGTAGCTCAGGTTCCGGCTGTAGAGGTACCAGAGCTTCACCGTGATGGCCTGGAAGAGGGCGGCCAGGCAGATCGTCTCGTCGATCCGCAGCGGGATGTCGCAGATGCGGTACTCGAGCGTGGGGAAGAAAGGATGCGGCCTCACGTCCCACCAGATCTTCTTGGGGTTGTCGATGCAGTTGGTGCTCACGAGGGTGTCGATGTAGGCCTGGTAGTCGCCCCACGAGAAGAAGTAGTCCGGGATGCCCGTGCGGGGGAACCGGTCGAATACCTTGGCACGGTAGCTCTTCCACCCCGTGTCGCGCCCCGTCCAGAACGGCGAGTTCGTGGACAGCGCGAAGATGTGGGGCAGGAAGTAACGCGCGGAGTTCTGGATCGCGATGCGCGTCTCGTCGTCTTCCACGGCCACGTGCACGTGGAGCCCGAAGATGAGGTTCGCACGGGCCACCATGCCGAGATCGTGGAGGATCTGGTCGTAGCGCGGATTCGGGGTGAGCGGCACCTCGGACCAGTGCGTGAAGGGATGCGTCCCGGCGGCCCCGATGCGTAGGCCGTTCTCGCGGGCGAGCTTGATGATCTCGCGCCGCAGGTTCGTGCTGTCGGCGCGGGCCTCGTGGATGTCCCGGCAGATGCCGGTCCCCACCTCCACCACCGACTGGTGCATCTCCTTCTTGATCTTGTCCTTGAGCCGCGACTCTCCCTCGGCGAAGAGCTCCTGGATATGAGCCTTCAGCGCCCGGGTCTCGGGGTCGATGATCTGGAATTCTTCCTCGATCCCGAGCGTGAAGGAGGGCCGCGGTGCGCCCATGTGTCTCGCTACCTCACTTCTTGCGCTTGGCGTCGGCGGGCTTCTTGGCCCCGGCCTTGGCGGAGGGTTTCTTGCGGGCGGCGGGCGGCGCGGCCTTGGTGCCGGCGGATGACGGACGCGGCGTGGAGCCCGCGGTCGCGTGGGTGCGCTCGGCCGCCGGCGCGCTGGGGACGAGCCCCAGCAGCCGCGGCCACGTGCCGCCCCCCGGCTCGAAGGCGCGCGGCTTGCGCACGCGCTCCATCAGGAACTCGGCCATCGCCTTGACGATCCAATCGAAGTTCTCCTGGCCCACCGAGTGGAGGTCGGCGTCGGGAGCGCAGTTCATGAAATCGATGGCGATCGGCACGCCGTCCCGCACGGCGAACTCCACCGTGTTGAGGTCATAGCCGAGCCCGTCGCAGAGGGCGAGCGCATCCTTCGTGACCCGCTCGAGCATCGCCGGAGGAATCTCGATGTCGCGCACGGCCTCGTAGCGCATGTGGTGCGGCTCCTTCGGAGCGTAGCCCATCACCCGAACGCGCCGGCGTCCGACCACATAGCAGCGGTAGTAGTCGGTGAAGTCGATGGCTTCCTGCGCCATCATCGTGAGGTCGCGCGTCTTGTCGTACGCCGCGAAGAACTCCTCGGCGTCGTCACACTTGTAGACGTCCTTCCAGCCCCCGCCGTACGCGGGCTTCAGGAAGATCGGGAAGCCGAGGTACTGGAACACCTCGTCCCAGTTCACGTACTTCATGTTCCGGAACGATTTCTCGCTCGTATTCGCCGGGAATTCCTTGTGCGGCAGGAGCACGGTCTTCGGCACGGCGACGCCGGCGGCCAGCGCCACGATGTTGTCGAAGTACTTGTCGTCCGCCGACCACCAGATCGGGTTGTTGACGACCTGCACCCCGCGCGCCACCGCGCACTTCAGGAACGTGCGGTAGAAGAGCACCTCGTGGCTGATGCGATCGAGGATGACCGAATAGTCGAAGCTCTGCTCCTGGGTGAGATGGGAGATCTCGACGGGGCCGGCCTCGATGTCCTCGCCGCTGGCCTTGGCCTGCGTGTTGATCTCGTTCATCAAGGCCCAGGGGAAGGAGTCTTCCTGACCGAACAGGATCCCGATTTTCTTGGTCATGAGCGCCGATTTCCTTTCTTGTAAGAGGGTCCCGATCGTAGCGGAGGCACTCGATCAGGCGCAAGCGCACCGGTGGGAGGCAGATTCCGGCGACCCGAGGCTCGTCGCCACCCCGCTCGGGGAGCGGCTCCGGGCTTGACTCACGTGCGTCCGAACGGCTCTACTGCGAACCGGACGGCCCCTGCGTCCGCCGCTTCTTGAAACTGTCATCGCGTGCCGACCGTATGAACTGCGCCCATCAAATCTGATCGAGGTGTCTATGCAAGTTGTCGCCGCCAGCCGACGGGGTCCCGCCTTCCGGGTCCTGCTCGGCCTCTCCGTCCTCCTCCTCGCGAGGCCTTCGGCCGCCCAGGAGCTCAAGGTGGAGGAGAAGACGCTCTCGAACGGGATGCGCCTCCTTCTCGTGCCGCGTCACGACGAGCCCACCGTCTCCGGCGGCTGGGTCGCGCACGTGGGGAGCGCCAACGAGCGCCCCGGCATCACGGGGATCAGCCACCTCTTCGAGCACATGATGTTCAAGGGGACGCCGACGATCGGGACCAAGGACTACAAGAAGGACCTGGAGATCATATCGGAGCAGGAGCGCGTGCGCGGCGAGATGCGCGCCGAGGAGACCAAGATGCGCGTCGCCCTGCGCAAGGGAGATGTCGAAGACCTGCTCAAGCCCGAGAACAAGACCGCGCGCTACAAGGAGCTCGAGGGAAAGTTCGACGCGCTGATCAAGGCGCAGCGTGAGGTGCTCGTGAAGAACGAGTTCGACCGCGCCTACACCAAGCAGGGCGGCTCGGGCATGAACGCCTTCACCAACGAGGACATGACGGGCTACTTCATCACCGTGCCCAAGAACAAACTCGAGCTCTGGATGTGGATGGAGTCGGACCGCCTCAAGAATCCCGTCTTCCGGGAGTTCTACGCCGAGCGCGACGTGGTCTTCGAGGAGCGCCGCATGCGCACCGAGTCGACGCCGACCGGCCGCCTCGAGGAGGCGTTCGACGAGATGTTCTGGCACGGCCACCCGTATTCCTGGCCGGTGGTCGGCTACCCGTCGGACATCCCGGCCATCACCAAGGCGCAGGCAGACGAGTACTACAGCCTCTTCTACGCACCGAACAACCTGACCGCCATCCTCGTCGGTGATTTCGACCCCAAGGCCGTCGTCGCCCAGGCGGAGCAGTACTTCGGCCGCATCCCCCGCGGCAAGGTCGAGCCCCCGGAGATGACCACGCAGGTGCCGAAGTGGGAAGCGGAGATGCGCTTCCTGGGTGAGGCCGAGACGAACCCGCAGGTGGCCATCAACTGGCACACCGTGCCCTTCCAGCACCGCGACGCCTACGCCCTCGAGGTGCTCGCGCAGATCCTGAACGGACGCACCGGTCGCCTCTACAAGGGGCTCGTGCTGCCGGCCGACGCCGTGGCCACGAACGTCACCGCGGGCCAGATCTCGCGCAAGTACGCGGGCGGCTTCGCGGTCGAGGGAGAGGCCAAGGACGGCAAGACGCCCGAGGACGTGGAGAAGGCGGTCTACGTGGAGCTCGAGAAGCTCAAGGCGTCTCCGGTGGACGACCACGAGCTGCAGAAGGTGAAGAACAACTTCGCCGCAGGCGCGTTCCGGCGGCTCTCGTCGAACTTCCCGATCCTCGTGCAGCTCATCCGCAACGACGGATATGGCGACTGGCACGAGCTCAACGACGGCCCGAAGCGTATCCAGGCGGTCACGGCGGCGGACGTCCAGCGCGTGGCCAAGACGTACCTCACGAAGGAGAACCGCGCCGTCGCCGTCTTCACGCGCAAGGGCGGAGGCCAGGCCGTGGCCGAGGATCCGGCCATCGCCGCGCTGCCCGAGGCGATGCGCCCGATGATCAAGCAGAACCTGCAGAAGATCGCCACCGAGAACGACATCGAGAAGCTCAAGGGAATGGCAGCCAAGATGGAGGCCCAGTCGGGGCAGGTGCCGGCCGAGATGAAGGGAGGCTTCGACCTGATGGCGAACGCCGTCCGCGCCCGCCTGGCCGAGCTGGGCAAGGGCACCGCGGCCAGCGCGGCACCCGCGAAACCGGCAACCGAAAAACCGGCGACCGAGAAGAAGCCGAGCGAGAAGAAGTGATGAGGAAGTCCATGCGTACCCTGTCGATCCTGAAGACGGCTCCGGCCGCCCTGCTGCTCACCTCGACGCTGGGCGCCGGCGCTCTGGCCACTCGCCCACTGGCCGCCGCCGACCTGCCGGCTCATCCCGACAAGATCGTCTTCGCGCCCTTCACGTACACGCCGCCGGCCGCCAAGGATTACCGCACTGTCCTCAAGGCGGGACCGGTCGTCTATATCGCCGAAGACCACGAGCTCCCGCTCGTCACGGTGTCGATCACGCTCCGGAACGGCACGTACCTGACCCCCGCGGGGAAGGAAGGGCTCGCCGGGCTCGCCGGCTACCTGCTCACGAAGGGCGGCACGAAGAGCCGCAAGGCCAAGGACCTCGACGAGGACCTCGCCTTCCTGGCCGCGAACCTGAACTCGGCCATCGGCGACGAGAACGGCTCGGTCTCGTTGAACCTCCTGTCCAAGGATGTCGACAAGGGCCTGGCCATCCTGCGCCAGGTGCTCACCGAGCCCGCGTTCGAGGAGGAGAAGCTCAAGCTCCGCAAAGACCAGCTCCTCAACGACATGAAGACGCGCAACGACGACTCGGCCGACATCGAGGCCCGCGAGCGCGGCTTCCTGGCGACGGGTCAGGATTTCTACACCAACCGCTACGTCACGCGGGCTTCGCTCGACGCCATCACGCGCGAGGACCTCGTCGCCTTCCATCAGAAGTGGTTCGACGCGCGCAACATGTCTCTCGCGGTCGCCGGTGACTTCAAGAAGGCCGAGATGCTGAAGAAGCTCGAGACCCTCTTCGCGAGCTGGCCCATCAAGGGAGAGCTGGCCCCGGCGGTTCCGAAGCCGTCGCACACGCTCAAGCCGGGCGTCTACATCGTGGACAAGGACGTGAACCAGGGGCGCGTGTCGATTCTCCTGCCGGGCGTGCTGCGCTCGGATCCCGATTACCTGACGGCCCAGGTGATGAACGACGTGCTCGGCGGCGGCGGCTTCACCAGCCGCATCACCAACCGCGTCCGCTCGGACGAAGGGCTCGCGTACTCGGCCGGCTCGGGCCTCACCGCGGGCATCTGGTACCCCGGCGTTTTGCGGGCCAGCTTCCAGTCCAAGGTGCGCACCTGCTCGTACGCGTCCCAGATCGTTCTCGAGGTCATGAAGGGCATGGCCGAGAAGGACGTCACCGACGAGGAGCTCGAAACGGCGAAGAAGTCCTTCACCGAGACGCTTCCGCGCCGCTTCGCCACGAAGGCGCAGACGATGAGCGTCTTGCTCGACGAGGAATTCACGGGGCGGTACAAGAGCGATCCCGGCTATTACGCCAGTTTCAAGACGAACATCGACAAGGTGACCAAGGCCGACGTGAAGCGCGTGGCCGCGCGCCTGCTGTCCAAGGGGGTCGCCACGATCCTCGTCGTCGGCAAGAAGAACGACCTGCTCGATCCCGACCCGAAGCACCCCGTGAAGTTCGCCGATCTCGGCGGCGGCTCCATCGTCGAGCTGCCGCTGCGCGATCCGTACACGATGAAGCCGATGTCCCGGGAAGCGGCCGCCGCTGCTGCGCCCGCGACCTCGAAGTAAGCCCTTCGTTTCTTTTCGCGCCGGAGGCCTCCTGAGGCCTCCGGCGCGCCTCTTCAGGAGCATTGATGCGGTTCGTCCGTCCGGCCTTCGTGGGCGCCTTCTCGCTTCTCGTCTTGCACGGAGAGCTCGTCGCCGCCGATCTTCCCCCGTCCCGAAAGGCGCTGACGCTGGAGAGGATCACGGGGGAGCCGGCGCTCGTGGCGCCCGGCATGACCGGCATCTCGTGGCGCGACGGCAAGCGGTTCACCTATCTCGCGCGCGAGGGCACGGGGGCCGACGCTCGAAAGTCACTGTGGCAGTACGACACCGCCACGCAGAAACGCGAGAAGCTGATCGACTCCGTGCCGGTCCCGGATTCCTCCTCCCGGGCGGAGGGCAAGCCCCGGACGGTGCCCCTCGCCGGAGCGCAGTGGAATGGCGCGGGCACCGCGCTGCTCCTGACCGGCGACGACGACCTC
>JBDSFL010000485.1:0-2550 GCA_039919545.1 Thermoanaerobaculia bacterium
GTCGTGGGTCTCATCCTCTGGAAGCCCCGTAGCGAACTCGTGGGCGCCTTCCTCGTCGACCTCGGAGAGGAGGTCGTTCTCGAAATCTCCGCCTTCCTCGAAGTCGCCGACATCCTCCAGGAATTCCTCGGCCTCGGTGAGGAGGGCGTCAAGGTTTTCGGCAGCGTGAAAGCGGCCTGTCTCGTAGAGGTGGTCTACCGTGCGGGTGGCTTTCTCAACCACCTCGGCGAGCGACCGAACGCCCCGGGAGAGCGTGGGGAACGCAGACATCGCAGCTCGCATGGGTTCACGCCCTCCATTTCGCGATCGGGAACGCATCCCCGCAGGATCCGATGAGCCGGCCGTCGAGAGTGCGGTCGACAATGCGTGCGGATTCTCCGCAGATCGGGCAGGGTCCGGATGTGGAGAGCACTCGAGCGCTCGGGAAGTGGGATCGGATCCAGAGCGGGAGCGCGGCGCGGTCCTGCGAAACGGCACCGTCGAGGCGCCGGCCGTCTGCCGCGAGGACATGGACGGAAAACAGATCGAACCGCTTCTCGTGTTGAAAGAGGGCGAAGGTGGCCGGGAGGCGGCGAGCATTCATGGGCCCACTTCCTCCAAGACATGATCTTGGTCGATCCGATCGGACGAGGCGAGCTCGCCTCCCTCCTCCGTGGCGTGAGCATCGAAATAGTCGTCGAGGATGCGGTTGACGAGCACCGTCATCGGCATGTGGCGCTGCAGCCTGGTCTTGAAGCGGATCTTGAGCTGGAAGAGCCTGCGGACATTTCGGTCTTCGATGAAGGGCTGGTAGAGCCCGTGGCGAGCCATGGCGACACGTATTCCTTTCTGGCCGTGGAAGGCCCTCGTAATGGACCGCGGCCTGGGTTTGAGATCAGTCGAAGAGAGAGAGCTGTGGGACTGATAGAAGTACTGCTGGGCGCCGGAGCCGCTGCTGGGAGATGTGCCGCTCGGAGGCCACCTGAACCCAGAAGGCACGGCGTCGCGCATCGTCTTCGGAATCGACGAATGGGAGTGGGATTGCGATTGAGGCCTGCGCCTCGGATGGGAGTGAGAGGCCTGTCTCGGGCACTGTTGTGATGGAAAATGAATTCTCGGAGCCTGATTCGATCGCGTTGTCGATCACCGGCGCGAGGAGCGGCATGAGCTGGATGCGCCGGGCGATCTCGAGCTGCACGTCGCCCGTGACGCGTTTGAGGAGCTCGGCCACGTCGGTGAAGCGCGCGCGGCCGTCGATGGCGTGCCGGATTGCCTCCGACTTCTGCAGGAGGATCTCGTGCATCACCTGATCGATGGTGTCCTTGGAGAGAAGGTAGGAGATCTCGACTACCTTCGTCTGTCCGGGCCGGTGGACCCGGTCCTCGGCCTGTTCCGTGGCTTCAGGCGAGTACTCGAGGTCGACGAGGATGACGTGGTTCGCGGCCGTGATCGTGAAGCCGCGATTGAGGCAGTTGAGGCTCGCGACGATGGCGACGGTGTCGGGGTCGGCAGAGAACCGTTGGATGAGCCCGAACCGCTTCGAAGTGGGTACGTCCGCCGTGATCGGGAGGATCTTTAGGCCGGCACGCCGCAGGTGCGTGATGATCGCGGCCACCATGACGCGCAGGCCCGAGAAGACGATCACCTTCTCGCCGCGGTCGGCGGCAACCTTCACGAGCTCCTTAATCTTCTCGATCTTGTTCCAGGTGTTGGCGACCAGAACCCCGCGGTCAAGGTAGTCGACGGCCACGGGACAGGTCGCAGCGTAGCGGAGCTTCCAGAGGGCATTGGAGATCACACCCATGTTCGGGTTGCCGTCGTTTTGCCGCATGGCCTGCTGGATCTCGCGCTGCGCCCACGACTGGTATTCGTCGTAGAGCTTCTTGTGGTCGTGGTCGGGGGTCAGTAGATAGATCTGCCGCCGTTTCTCGGGGAGGCTGAAGACATCGTCCTTCTTCCGGCGGACCGTGAAGGCGCCGAGGAGTCTCCAGAATCGGTTCAGGTTCGAGACCTCAGGGAGCAGCTTTGCGCGACCCTCATGGAGGGTCTCCTCGAACTGCCGAGTCACGAACTCATACGTCCCGAACTCGTCGAGGAATCTCTTCGCCCCGCCGCGGTAGGGGAACGGAAAGAGCGGCGTGTCGAAGCCGAGAAGCCACGAGACGTTCCAGAAGACGTCGATCGGGTAGCCCTTCATGAGAGTTCCGGTGAGGATGAGGCGCCCCTTCGTCCGGAATGCCCGGACCGCCCGGCCGCGGAGCGTGTTCTTGGACTTGGCGACCTGGGCTTCGTCCACGAGGACGGCACCGAACAGCTTCGTGAGCCGCTTATAGGCGGGCCACTGGTGGGAGTCCCGAGATGCGGTCCAGGCCTGGTAGCCGCAGGCACCGCAGTGGCCGCCGGTCCAGGCCGACCCCTCGTCGCAGACGGGGCACTCGGTGATGACGTCGGCGTAGGCGCGTTTGCAAACCGTGCAGCTGGCCTTGATGTTCTCGAGAACCTCGTGCTGCACCGAGCCATCCTTGGCGAATGAGCGGCAGGGCCAGGCGTCGTAGACACGGGGACCGGTCA
>JBDSFL010000523.1:0-5524 GCA_039919545.1 Thermoanaerobaculia bacterium
ACGTCGAGCCTCACGAGGTGCGATTCGGCGGGGGGAAAGAGAGTCTGCACGGGGATGTGCGGATACTCGATGCGCAGCATGCTGCGCGAGACCGTGACGCCGCCGGTCTCGGCGACCGCTTCCAGCACGCCCGTGCCGGGAGCGCCGGACGGCGTGACCTGGAACAGCGCGTTCATCTCGTCGTCCCTTTGCTTCAGATCGAAGGAGACGTCCGCCGGCGTCGCGGTCCAGCCCGCGGGCAGCTTCAGCCGCACCCTGCCGCTGGACGAGGGCTCACCCGCGCGCACGGTGACGCGCGCCGTGCGCGGGCCGCTGCCCGGGAAGAGGAAGACCCGCTCGTCGAGGTTCAGCGTGACCCTGGGGCCGATCTCGAACGGGCGGTACAGCTCGCCTTTCACGGGATCGGTGATGCGCGAGAAAACGGGCGTTTCGAACACGAGCGATTCGCCGGCGATCTGGACCGTGAAGCGCGCCACGAGCGGCGGGGGCGAGTCGGGGCGCCCGATGAGCTGAGGATCCTTCACGGTGAAGAGGCCCTTGCCCGGGCGCTCCTTCAGCCAGTAGGGATTCGTGTACTCGACGTTCGCGGGAAGGGCGAGCGTCAGCTCCGGACGCACCGGCTCGTTGCTCTTCAGCTCGGCTGCGGGGGCGGGCGCGGAGGTCTGATCGGTCACCTCGAGCTTCGTCAGGACGAGCGGCAGGGGAGAGCGATTCAGCGCCATCGCCTTGACGTGCACGGTGCTGCCCGGCGTGGCCGAGCGCTCCACCGCGATCGCCTCGATCCAGAGTCCGGCGCACGAGCGCACCACCTCGCGAAGCTCCTGCTCCTTGGCCACGACATCCGGAGGATCGCCCAGCTTCAGCATCTCGCGATAAGCACGCAGCAGTGCGGGAACGCTCGCGCTCGGCTTCTTCGGATCGAACGCGCGCTCGGCCTCGGCCAGCAGCTTGCCCACGTTCTGCCCGCCCGCGATGCGGTTCCAGCTCAGGTCGAGGCCGTCGAACAGATCGTTCTGCGCGGGCGCGCCGAGGCGCGGCTGGAAATCGTTCAGGAAGGTGCCTCGCCGCTCGGCCGAGCCGAAGCCCTGGCTCTTGTGCATGCTCCGGCTCTGCGCGGCGATCTCGGTGTACGACCGACCGAGCAGGTTGTTGTACGCGCCCAGATCCACGGTGAGCTGGCCCGGCTTGGGCGTGCGCGGGGCGTCCGCGCCGAAGCGGAAGATGTTCCACAAGAGCCGCCGCGGCTTCCACGGCTTCACGAGGGCGAGCTGCTCGGGGAAGCGAGTCGGATCTCCCGCCGCCTCGAACGCCTCCTCGGCCAGGATGGCGGAAGCCGTGTGGTGGCCGTGCCCCCCTTCTCCCGTGGTGGGAAAACGGGTGACGATGACGTCGGGGCGAAAACGCCGGATCACGAAGACGACGTCGGCCAGGACGGCGTCTTTGCCCCAGATACCGAGCGTCTCCTGCGGTGTCTTCGAGTAGCCGAAGTCGATTGCGCGTGTGAAAAACTGCTGCGCGCCGTCGATGCGCCGGGCGGCCAGGAGCTCCTGGGTGCGGATCACCCCCATCAGCTCGCCCTTCTCGCTGCCGATCAGGTTCTGTCCGCCGTCTCCACGGGTCATCGAGAGGTAGGCGGTTCGCACCAGCCGTTCACGGGAGAGATAGGAGAGGAAAGCCGTGTTCTCGTCATCCGGGTGGGCCGCCACGTAGAGCGCGCTCCCGACGACAGACAGCTTTCTGAGCGCGAGCTGCAGCTCGCCCGCGCTCATCGCCTCGGTGGGCTGCGCGAAACCGGCTCGCGGAAAGAGCAGAGCCGAGCCGAGGACGGCGGCCAGAGAGAGTGCGTGAACGAGCTTCAGTCGTCTGATCATTTTCGGCGGACCTCTTCTCTGCGGGGTTCTTCGTTGGGGTTTGGAACCTGTACGGTCCGCGAGAATAGCGAACAGGACGTTTACGCAGCCGGGAGCCCCGGGGTTTCCGTGCGATTTCCCGAGTCCGGCCGGCGGAAAAATGATCGACGTAAACTCCGCCCCGTATGTCGATCGCCCCCCCTCTCCTCACTCCGGCCCTCATCAAGGAGCACGGCCTCTCCCCCGACGAATTCGAACGGATCAAGACGATCCTGCAGCGCGAGCCGAACTGGGTCGAGCTGGGCATCTTCTCCGCCCTCTGGAGCGAGCACTGCTCCTACAAGTCCTCGAAGGTCTTCCTGCGGGACTTTCCGACGAAGGGGCCGCGCGTGCTGCAGGGACCGGGCGAGAACGCCGGCGCCGTGGACATCGGGCACGGCCTGGCGGTCGTCTTCAAGATGGAGTCGCACAACCACCCTTCCTTCATCGAGCCGTTCCAGGGTGCGGCGACGGGAGTGGGCGGAATCCTGCGAGACATCTTCACGATGGGCGCCCGGCCGATCGCGCTGCTCGACGCGCTCTTCTTCGGCATGCCGAAGGCGCCGCGAATGCACGACCTCATCGACGGCGTGGTGCGCGGGATCGCCGGCTACGGGAACTGCATCGGCATCCCCACCGTCGGCGGAATGACGATGTTTCACCCCGCGTACAACAAGAACATCCTCGTGAACGTGATGGCGGTGGGTCTGGTCAAGGCGGACCGGATCTTCCGGGCCAAGGCCTCGGGCGTGGGAAACCCCGTGCTCTACGTCGGCTCCAAGACGGGACGCGACGGCATCCACGGCGCGTCGATGGCCTCGGACGTGTTCGACGACGAGAAGGCCGCGCGACGCCCCACGGTTCAGGTGGGCGATCCGTTCGTGGAGAAGCTCGTGATGGAGGCGGTGCTCGAGGTGCTCGAGGGAACGGCCGTCGTGGCGATCCAGGACATGGGTGCCGCGGGCCTCACCTCGTCGTCCTTCGAGATGTGCGCGCGCGGCGACGTCGGCATGCGACTCGACCTCTCGAAGGTGCCCACGCGCGAGACGGGCATGACGCCCTACGAGCTGATGCTTTCGGAGTCGCAGGAGCGGATGCTCATCGTCGCGCATCAGGGGCGCGAGGAAGAGGTCGCGTCGGTGTTTCGCCGCTGGGGCGTCTCCGTGGAGACGATCGGCGTCGTCATCGAGGAGCCGCGCATGGAGCTGCTCTTCGACGGCCAGCTCGTGGCCGAGCTCCCGGTGGCCCCGCTCGTGGACGAGGCGCCGGTCTACAACCGCCCCTACACGATGCCCCCCGATTCCCCCGAGGCGGTGGAGGGGGGCGTCTGGATCGACGGCGCGCCCGACGACACCACGGCGCTGCGGCTGCTCCTGGCCTCGCCGAACCTCTCGAGCAAGCGCTGGATCACGACGCAGTACGACTGGAGCGTGCGGACGAACACGGTGGCGGGGCCGGGCGGCGACGCCGCGGTCTTGCGCGTGAAGGGAACGCCGCTCGGGCTCGCGATGACGGCGGACGTCAATCCCCGCTATGTCGCCGCGGATCCGAGGCGCGGCGCCGCGCACGCCGTCGCGGAATCCGCGATGAACCTGGCGTGTGTCGGCGCCCGGCCGCTGGCCGTGACCGATTGCCTCAACTTCGGCAACCCCGAGCGTCCCGAGATCCTGGGGCAGCTCGCGGCGGCGGTGAAGGGAATCTCGGAGGCCTGCCGCGCGTTCGAGACTCCCGTGGTGGGAGGGAACGTTTCGCTCTACAACGAGACCGACGGCGTCTCGATCCTGCCGACGCCGACCGTCGGCATGGTCGGCTTGCTGGACGACGTCTCACGGGCCGTGCCGTCCCGATTCCGGAGGGACGGCGATGTCGTGGCTCTATTCGGAGAGAACCGCGACGAGATCGGCGCCAGCGAGTATCTGGCGACGGTGCTGAAACGCGAGGAGGGGCCCTGCCCCTCGCTCGACCTCGCCGCCGTGCGTGCACAGGTCGAGCTCCTGCTCGAGCTGTCACGAGACGGGCAGCTCTCCTCTGCTCACGACGTGTCGGAGGGGGGGCTCGCCATCGCATTGGCCGAAGCGTCGACCGGCGCCGAAGGCCTCGGGGCCGATGTGCGCATCCTGTCGGCGCTCCTGCCCACTCTCCTTCTTTTCTCGCAATCCGCGCCGCGCGCCGTCGTCTCGTTCGAGCCGGGCCGCGAGCGCATCGTCCTCGAAGCCGCGCAACGTCATGGCGTGCCCACCACGCTCCTGGGCCGCGTCTGCCCGGGCCGTTTGCGCATCCAGGTCAACGACAAGGTCGCCCTCGACGTCGCCACCGACGAGATCCGTCGGGTGCACGAGGGGACCTTCCAACTGATGATGGAGTCATCCTCATGAGAAAAGCCCTCCTCGCTCTTCCGCTCCTCGCCTCGCTCGCTCTCTCCGGTGGCGAGCCCGCCAAGGTAGGCGCGGCCGCGCCGGCGTTTTCATTGCCTTCAGCCGCTGGCGGCGCCCCGGTCGCCCTGAAGGATCTCGTCGCCAAGAACAAGGCGACGGTCGTCATCTTCATCGCCACGAAGTGCCCGTACTCGAACGGCTACAACGAGCGCATGGCAAAGCTCGGGCGCGACCTGCCCGCTCAGGGAATCGCGCTCGTGGGTATCAACAGCAACAAGAGCGAATCCGCGTCCGACGTGGCCGAGCACGCCAGGAAGCATCAGTTCACGTTCCCGGTTCTGAAGGACGAAGGGAACAAGGTCGCCGACCTCTACAACGCGCAGCACACGCCCGAGGTCTTCGTGATCGATTCCAACGGCACGCTCGTGTACCACGGCCGGATCGACGAGACCTACGACGAGCCAAAGAACGTGAAGTCGCCCGATCTCCAGAACGCGCTCACCGCGCTCCTGAGCGGTAAGCCCGTCCCTGCCGCCGAGACGAAGGCCTTCGGCTGCTCCATCAAGCGCGTGTGATCGCGCCCGCTCCGGCTCGCCTCGCTCGAAGCGCCATGAGGCTCTTCCTCCTGGCTCTCCTCGCGACCCTCGCACCGCTCCAGGCGGCCGAGCCGGTGAAGCATCTGCTCCCCGCGCAGTATCAGGACCGGGTGGTGGCCCTCCGCAAGGGGCGCGTCCTCGTCGTGAACTTCTGGGCCACGTGGTGCGAGCCCTGTCGCGAGGAGATGCCCGCGCTGGAACGGGCGAGCCGCGCCTTCTCCAGCAAGGATCTCGCCGTCGTGCTGGTGTCGCTCGATTCGGCGCGCCTCGGGCCCACCGCCGTTCCGAAGTTCCTCGAATCCAAGCGCATCCCGTTCGTCTGCTGGCTGGCCAAGAGCCGCGATCCGCAGACCTTCATAGATGCGGTCGACAAGAACTGGGACGGGACGCTCCCATACACCATGATCTACGACCGGACGGGGAAGCCTGCGCTCAAGCTCACCGGGAGGCAGACGGTGGAATCCTTCAGCGAGGCGATCCGGAAGGTCATGGGCAAGGCGTGAACCGCCGCACCGACGCACCGTGAAGCGCCGATTCGACGCGCTGTTCCTCGACCGCGACGGCACGCTGATCATGGAGCGCGGGTTCCTGAAAGACCCGCGGGGTGTTCGGCTCTGCCCCGGCGCGGCCGATCGGCTGCGCGCCTTCACCGATGCCGGGACGC
>JBDSFL010000524.1:0-4811 GCA_039919545.1 Thermoanaerobaculia bacterium
GGACCTTGAAGATCCCGGACATCCGAGCTACGTTGGAAGACCCTCCCCTCGCTCCCCACGCGCCAGCACCCCCCCGAGTACGAATTGGATCTCCAGCAGGGCATCGACTACCTCGACGTCCTCGGTATCGACGAGACGGCCACGGCCGAGCAGGTCGTGCGCGCGTTCCGCGCGAAGATCCGCGCCGTCCATCCCGACGTGAACGCTGGCCGGCGCGACCCGGATGTGGTCGAGCGGCTCGTTCGCGCCCGTAAGACGCTCACCGGCCCCGACCGCGAGGCGTACATCGCCGCCAGGAGGGGGACGCGGCCGAAGGCCACGCCCGGCACGACCGAGTCGAGGGCGGTGCCTCGCGACTCGACGCCGTCAAGTTCGCGTGGAGTCGACCCCAGGGAGGCCGGGGTCCATTCCAGGGAGAGGCAGCGGGCCGCGCAGGAGGTCCGGCGGCGTGCCGAGGCAAATGCTCGCCGCAGGCAGGACGCGCGTCGAAGAGCGGTCGTGCCGCCACGCCAGACCGAGCCGTCGCGATCGCCGGCCTGGTCGAGCGGATCGTTCGCGCCCGAGATACGCTCGCGGGCGCCGCACGCGAGGCGTACTTGCGAGCGAGGATGGCGACGCGGCAGGTGCCCGGATCGGCGAACACCGGGCCTGCATCGAGCGCCAATTGGGGCCCCCAGGCCATCCGAAGACTGCCCAGGGTGGCGCCGGTGACCGCGCTGGATTCGATCCGCTGCAGCGGGCGGCCCAGGAGGTTCGGCGGAAGGCTGCCGCGGAGCGAACCGCCGGAACGCAGCGGCTAGCCCGGCCGCGCAACCCCCTCGACCTCGACCGCCGCCGGATCGCTTGGTGAATCCGCGGTCGCGAGCGGAGACCTTCGACCCCACGATTCCACCGTTCCCAGCCGGTGGGCGCGTCGCGGAGGCACCGTACCGGCCGCGCTCGGTCGACGAGGAGTTCCTCCACGAGGTCCGGCGCCAAGGCGCCGAGATCGTCGAGGAGGTTCGCCGACGAGGTCGGGAGATTCGCGAGGCGGTGCGACGCCGGGACGCGGAAACCCTCCGCGAGGGCCAGCGGCGGGATGCCGAGACGCTCGCGGAGGGGCGCCGCCGTGATCGGGAGATCCTCGACGAAATGCGACGCCGGAGAGACGACATCCTCCGCGGGGCGCGATTCCGACCTTAGGGCTGCTCGTCCGTCGGCGGCAGAGGCGCGCTGTGCCGGCGGACATTGATCGCCTTCCACCGCAGGCCCGGGTGGTCGCGGATGATCGCCTGGAGTGAAGCGTTGTCCGTCAGGAGCTCAGGCGCGATCTCGCCGCTGCCGTTCAACTTCTCCAGGAAGGCGAGCTCGTTCGAGTCGAGCGGCAGGACAGCAGACAGGAGAGCCTGGCACTCGCGCACGAGCGCGTCGGTCCACGCCGCGAGATTGGCACGCACGGGGGCAAGGTCAGCCCGCAGCATCGGGACGAGCTGGCTGCCTACATCGGCGGCGGTCGCGACGACGTCCTCGATGCGTAGGGTTCGCCAGTCGCGCGGATTCATGCCGCCGTACACGACGAAAGCAAGCCGGAGCCGCGTCCGGTCGAAGTCACTGCGGCGCAGGAGCTCGCAGGCGTCGAACAGGTCGCGGCTCGCACCGCGCGCGACGAGCGCCGCCAGCTTCCCCGCTGCCAGCTCGTGCACGTCGAGGACGGGAATACCCACAGCCTTGCGGCTTGCGACCAGGCGCGAGTCCATCCGCGCGAGCGGCCAGAGCGGCGTCCGGAGCATGAACGTGACGTCGAGCTCGAGCGTCCCGGTGCCGCCGGCGACCGCCGCGTACGAGAAGCGCCACTTCCCGCCCGCGTGCTCCCGCGGCGCCCGACGCACGGACAGATCGAGGCGGCCGCACACCGCCTCGATCGCCTGTTCGAGCAGCGGCCGCTCGACGCGCATCGTCGCGAGGTCGGACGCGCCGACGTAGTTCAGGTCGATGTCGACCGAGAGCCGCGGGACGTCGAACAGGAACAGGTTCAGCGCCGTGCCGCCCTTGAGCGCGACGCGGTCTCGGAGGTATGGGTGCGCGACGATCGCCTCCAGGAGCTCCATGAGGCGCAGCACCTTCTCGAGCGGGCCCGATTGGAAGCCGGTCGTGGACGCCATCCGCTGCAGCTCGTCGCGCGTGAGCGTCACAGGACCTCGCCCCAGCTCCGCCGGAGGACGTAGTCGGGGACGACGAGGTTCCAGCCCTTCACGAGCTTCCCGGGCTTCCGCGGCGGGTCGAAGTAGGCGGCCTGCTTCGGGGCGTGCGCTCGGAGCCGCTCGAGGTGGCGGTCCTCGACCATGAGCTCCGTGCGGTGCTGCTCGAGGTAGAAGCCAACGCGCGCGACCGTGAGTGCCGAGCCGAGCGCGAGGGCGTAGGCCGTGACCGCGTCGAGGTCGAAGAACTCGACCATCTCCAGCGACCGCCACACCTCCTCCCACCCGCCGCCGAGATCCGGCGCGTCGAGGAGGTCGACGAGCGAGCGCTCGAAGGTCGTCGTACGTACGGTCCCATCGGCGTGACGCTCGTCGGCGACGCCGGTGCCCTGGTCCGGCAGGCGACGGAGCGATGCGGGAAGCTGCACGGGGATGAACTCGCTGCCGCGGAACGAGAGGCCCTTCGCCCACGTCGCGGTGACGAAGTGGAAGCGGTGCCAGACGGAGTACGTCCGTCCGCGGAACTGGAGCGCCGCGTGGTAGGCGACGGTGGCGTCCGGCGCGAGTCGCGTCGCAATCAGGTAGGGATCGGGGTCGAACGACGACGCCTCGACGCCGCGCGGAACGCTCGCGTAGAGCCCACGGCGAACGCGGACGAGGCGTCCCCTGCGCACGTGGTACGCGAGGACGTTCTTGCGCGTCTGCGGCGATGCAGCTTCGCTCACCTGAGCGGAGAACTCATCGTGGGTGAAGACCGGGTGTGAGGCGAAGAAATCGAGCGGCTTCATTTGCTGGTGCTTGGAGAAAGGCACAATGAAGTTAGTCCTTTCTCCGCAATCTAGCAAACTCTGGAGCCGATTGACCGTTGGGTTTCGTTTCGCGCCTATTTGGGTTTGACCTAGGGATTTTCTGCTACGATTGCTCGCATGCCGAGAGGCCAGAGGGTCGGGTGGAAGCTCGCGCAGCAGGTGCCGAAGGAGGCGCCCGCCGTGCGGAAGAAGGTCGCGACCGGGGTCTGGATGACGCCGCACGGGACCTTCGACACGTTCGTCTACCACCACGGCAAGAGCGTGTTCGTCGGCGCGTTCCCCTCGGTCGAGGACGCCGTCCAGGCGCGCGAGAAGCGCATCGCCGACCTCCAGGGGGGCGCCGCGGTCGTTGATCGTTCCGCGTCGCGCGTGAGCTTCTCATCCTTCGTCGAGGAGACCTTCTTCCTGGAGGCCATGGTCGGCCGCAAGGACTCCACCATCCGCACGGCGCGCTCGCGCTACCACCAGCACCTCAAGCCGGCGCTCGGCGACTGGCCGCTCCGCGACATCACGTACGAGCGCCTGAGCCGGCTCCGCGCCACGCTCCTCGAGCGCCGGGTCTCCGGCCAGACGAAGCGCGAGTCCCTCCTCCTCCTGCGCTCAATCCTCCAGGAGGCGGTGAAGCGCGGCATCCTCGCGCAGAACCCGGCCGTCCACCTCGACCTGCCCGCGAAGCGGTCGAACCCGGTGAGCGTGCCCGTCTACGACCTCGCGTGCCGCGCCGTCGGGGCGATCACCGCGCCAGGCCCGCGAGCCGCGGCTCACGTGCTGCTCCTCACCGGCATGCGCCTGAACGAGTGCCTGTCGCTCCGCTGGGACGACATCGAACTCGAGGGGCACCGGATTACGGTCTCGAGATCGATCGACCAGGTGACGGGGAAGCTCGTCGAGCCGAAGACCGAGCGGGCGAAGCGCCGGATCGTGATCCCCGAGGCGCTCGCTCAGCTCCTGCGCGTCTACCGAGCGCTCCAGGAGGCGGGCGAGGCGCCGCGTGCCGACCCGTGGGTGTTCCCATCGTCGCGCTCCGCGAAGGACGGCACCGAGCGCCCGCCGGTGATGAACGACCGGAACTTCGTGCAGCGGCACTGGGCGCCCGCGCTCCGCACCGTACCGGGCGCGGACTTCACCCCGCACGCGCTCCGTCACCTCTACGCCTCGCGGCTCCTCACGCAAGGTGCGCCGGTGGCGTTCGCGGCCGACCAGCTCGGCCACAGCTCGCCGGCCTTCACCTACCGCCAGTACGTCCACTTCCTCGCCGACCGCCCCGACCAAGCCGCGGCGTACGTGAACAATGCCTTCGGGGGCGCGAAACCGGCCCCGGCTGGGGTGCCTCTAAGACGAAGAAAATCCCTAGGTCATCCCTAGGTTGATCGCATCTAGGAGGGTCAAAACCTAGGGATCACGGACTCGAAACATCGAATATAATGATAGCGTAACAAATTGGTACTATTGAAGTTAATAGCAGTTTATGGAGACGTATCAAAACGATCAGTTCTCGGATGAAACGGGCTCATAACCCAAAGGTCGCAGGTTCAAATCCTGCCCCCGCAACCAATCCTAAAGCCCGCAGAATCAAGCGGTTACAACGAACCCGGCGAAAGCCGGGTTCGCCATTTCCGACCTGTTTTCTAGGAGTTTTCTAGGTTTGACCTAGATGGACGGAAATTGACGTCGTTAGAAGACGGCTCCTGGAACAAGGGCTGTGCGGCACCGGCGCGTGGTAGACCCCGCCTGCGTTCATCTAGAGTACGGCCATGGACGATCACTGGCTTCTGGACCGCCTCGAAGTCCGAGGGGGGTTCCTCGAATCGATCGACCTCGCGTT
>JBDSFL010000529.1:0-5301 GCA_039919545.1 Thermoanaerobaculia bacterium
GACCTGGCCCCTACGAAACCGGCGAGTGAGAGATCGTCCGTGCGGCGTTTCGCGGCGGGCCTATAGAATCCGCGATCCGCCCAGGTCCGATACCGAACACGAAAAGGATCGCCCATGGCCACATTGACCGAAGCCATCGACATCAAGCGCAAGGCTTTCTTCCAGCACGAGGACGAGCCCTACTCCTGCCTCGACGTGACCATCTCCACGCCCACCGCCCGCGGCGGCCAGACCCTGGTGCGGATCAAGATGCGGAACCTCATCACCCGGGCGGTCTTCGACAAGACATTCAAGGCGGGTGACAAGTTCAAGGAGCCGGACCTCGGCCTCATCAAGGCCAGCTACTCGTACTCCGATGGCGAGGGCTTTCACTTCATGGACCAGGAAACTTACGAGACCCTGACGCTCGGTCCCGAGATGGTCGGCGATGCCAAGGACCTCATGCTCGAGAACACGATCGTCGACATTCACAAGTTCAACGGCAACCCGATCGGAATGGAGCTGCCCACCCACGTGGAGCTGGCGGTCACCTACACCGAGCCGAGCTTCCGGGGCGACACGTCCAGCGGCAGCGTCACCAAGGCGGCCACGCTGGAGACCGGCCTCGAGATCCGCGTCCCTCTCTTCATCAAGGAGGGAGAGAAGGTGCGTGTCCACACCGAGTCTCGCGAGTTCGCCGGCCGGGCCTGAGGGCGGCGAGCTCGGCCCCTCGACGCGTGGGTGATGGCGCGCGACGGTCTCCGCTTCCCCGAAGGGCGCATCGACCGTAGACTCGTGGTCGTCTCGGCAGACGGGCACGAGCTCGTCGTCCGCGACCTGGCATGATCATTCCTCTCGACCTCGGCGCCCGCACCGTCCAGGAGATCCTCGAGGTCCCCGAGCGCCCGTGCCATGTCCGCGCGAGCATCCTGGTCGCTCACCTCTCCTGGATCCGCAGCCAGATCGCGCAGCGCGAGGTCGACATTCTCTGGAGCGCGTTGCCGCAGCCGCTTCGTGATCGACGGCCCGACTCGATCCTGCCCACGGAATGGATTTCCTTCGCCTCGCTCATCCTCTTCGACCGCACGGCGATTCGCTTGTTCTGGCCCGGTCGCGAGCAGGCGGTTTACGAATTCGGCCGCGCCTCGGCGCAGCTTAACTTCGGCGGCGTGCTGGGACTGCAGCGGGGCATCAACATCCACAGCCACTTCTGGGATGCCAAGGCGCATCACGAGAGGTTCCAGGATCACGGCGCCTGCGTGTACACGCCGCTCAATCAGCACAGCTTCCGGCTCGACTACTCCCGCTCTTTCGTGTGCAGCCGCATGTTGTGCGCCAGCGCGCTCGGCTATCTCGAGGGCTCCATCGCGCTTCTGGGCGGGCACGACCCCATCGTCGAGGAGACCGCCTGCCAGTGCGTGGGCGACCGCACCTGCTCATTCGTCGTTTCCTGGGAGAGCTGAGACCTTTCGCGGGAGACGCAGCATGCCGTCTCCCAGCTCACCGCGGACAGCGAGCTCCTCGAGAACCTGCGCGGGATCATCCGCTTCATCAAAACGTCTTGGCTTCGCGTCAGGGCTTGGTCAGATCGAGCATCGCGGTGCCGGAGCTGCCGGTCGCCAGCTCCTCGGCCACCACGGCCATCCTCGTGGCGCCCTTGGGCCACACCATCGGCAGCTCGAGCAGCCAGCCGTCCTTCACGTCTTTCGGCAGCGCCTGCTCGTCGTGCGTGACGAAGGGCTCCTGGCCGGGGATCTCCACGGCGACGGAGACGCGCATGCGCCCGTCGCCGACGCGTGCGAGAAGCGGACGGATCTCGCGGATGAGGACCTTCACCTCGAGGTGGCCTCCGACGCGGTTCTTGGTTTCGTCCCGGCGCGCCGTCATCGCCAGCTTCACCGGCAGGCGCCCGGCGACCGGGCCCGATCCGAGCGAGGCGGGGCCGGATTCCAGGACGTCGAGCGCGCGCGATGCCGAGGCGGTCTCGATGGTGCCGACGGGGATCGCTCGCACCGACCTGACCAGCATCCCCTTCTTGCGGCTCTTCAGCACCAGCTTGTGGAGCTTGCCGTCGGGAATGCGCGACACGCGGAACGAGACCTCGTAGGCGCGCGAGAACCGCGTCACGGCGCCCTTCAGCTGATCGCCCGACACCAGGAGCTCTCCTCCGGTGGCCTCGGCGATCCCGCGGAGCGGATCGAGCGGATGGTCGGCGAAAGAAATCTGGACCGACGTGTTCAAGGTGTTCGCGACATGTCCACGTCCCGCGAACTCGGCTCCCTGCGCGAACCCCGTCCCCACGGAACCGCCCAGCGCCACGGGAACGGTCGTCCATCCTCCGGCGAGCAGGGCCTGTTCGGTGGCACGGATCTCGGCCTGCAGGGGCGTCAGCATCTCGTTTCGAACCGGTTCCGAGGCGGCCTTGCTGTAGAAGCTCGTGAGGTCCGCGTCGAAGCCGTCACTGGCCAGATACAAGATTCCCTGGGCCGGAACCGACGACGAGGTCGCCCATCGCGAGAGCCGCCGGAGGCCGCTGCGAATCAGGGCGATCTCCTCGGAAATCGCGCCGCGATCGGCCGCATCGCCTGCGGCGCTCGCCGCCGTTGCGGGGCCGAGCGGAGTCGCCGAGTCTTCCGCGAAGGGAGATGCGGTGGCGCCGAGCCGCAGTGTGGTGCCCGCGGCGGCCAGCGTCTGCCGGCGAAGGGCGAGGATGCGGTCGCGGCCACGCACGTTGCTGGCGAGCCCGGCGAGCGCTCCGCGGATCGCTTCCGGGCTCCGGCTCGCGGGAAAGAAGAGACGCGCTTCCGGGTCGGCCACCACGATCTCCAGCGAGCCGAGCGCGACCAGCGCGTCGACCTGAGACGCGAACGCCGCGGCCGCCTCCTTCACCGAGGTGAGGCGCTGAAAGCCCGCATCGACGTAGAGGACCTGTCGACGCCCCTTGGAGGCGCCCTCGGGCGACGATGCGACTCCGGCGGCAGGCCTTGCGGACTCGGGCGCGTTGACCGCGCCGGCGCTCCGAACGGGTTCCACGCCCAGGATCTCGCATTTCTGGCCGTCCTCGACCACGTCGAGATCCGCTGGCAGCGGATCGCTCGCGAGGGGCTGTCCCTTGTCGTCGGTGATGACGGCGGTGACCGTGCGCACCACGACGTCCACCTTGCGGACGATCGAGCCGTCCTGGGCTTGCGCCCAGACGAGAGGAGCGGCGGAAACGAGGAGCCCCGAGAGGAGAGCAATTCGTGTTTTGCGCATGCGAGGAGAGCATACGCAAGTCGCACGCCGCGTGTCGCGTCTCCTCCGGAAGCCGCTTGGCCCTGATGACCCCGGGTCATGTCCGCTCTTCGAGATCTGCGCTTCACCTCGCACAACATGCGGCTGCTCGATGGGCGGGAAGCTCTGCCGGGGCCACCGCTCCTCGCGGACGATCCCGCCTGCCGCGCGCTGCCGAGGACGGCCCTGCGTCCTGGGCCTCGTACGGCAATCCGAAATCGTTCTGGCTCGAGAAGGGGGACTTGCTCGCGACGCGGGTCGAAGCGGGGCTTTCGTCGGTGTTCGAGGAGTACGATTTTCTCTCGCCGCTCGAGGAGAGCGATGCGCTGGCGCTCGCCCACCAGAGAGGTCACTTCATCGCCCTCAGGTGACGGCGCAAAGCTTCTGGTCGAGAATGCGCGCATGAGCGACCGCAGACCCTCCGAGACCGAGTACGCCGCCCCGTTCGCACGCTACGTGGCGCGCGTTCCCGAAGTCGATGTCGTCTCCGTGCTCGAGAAGCAGGGACAGCAGGTCGTGGCGGCTCTCGGCGGATTGCCGGACGAAAAGGGAGGCTTCCGTTACGCGCCTGGAAAGTGGAGCGTGCGCGAGCTCGTGGGCCACGTGCTCGATGCCGAGCGCGTCTTCGGCCACCGCGTGCATCACATCGCCCGCGCCGATCCCGCCCCGCTCCCCGGCTTCGAGGAGAACGACTACGCCGCCGTCGCGCAGCACGATCGTTTTCCGCTCGCCTCGCTCCTGGCCGAGTTCGAGAGCCTGCGGCGGAGCCACGTGCTGATGCTGCGGCACCTGGATGCCGAAGCGTGGTCGCGAATGGGAGTTGCGAATGAGAGCCCGGTGTCGATGAGGGCGCTGGTCTTCATCATGGCCGGGCACGTGCGGCACCACTTCGCCGTGCTGGCCGAACGCTACGGCATCCCCGCCGACGTCTGAGACCGAGCAGCCCACGGGCTGCTATCGCCTGAGAAAGAACGCGACCGTCATGCCGATGCTGATGAGCGTGATGGCCGCGCGAAGGATGCGCGGGTCCACGCGCTGCGCCACGCGAGCGCCGGCGTAGCCGCCGGCCACCGCGGCCACGAGCATCACGAGCGTCTGGGCCCACCACACCTTGCCCGCGATCACGAAGCAGACGACGGCGACCGCGTTCATCGCGCCCACCAGGAGAGTCTTGCCCGCGTTCATTGCGTGGATGTCGGTGAGGCCGTACAGCGAGAGCACGGCCAGCATCAGGATCCCCACGGCGCCGCCGAAGTAGCCGCCGTAGATGCCTACCAGGTACTGCATCACGAGCAGGGCTCCCGTGGGAATGCGCACGCTTTCCTTCAAGCGCCGGGTGATCGCGGACCCGAGCGCGAAGAGGATCGTCGCCATCATCAGGAGCCACGGCACCACCCGGTCGAACGTCTGCTGGCGCGTGGTGAGCAGCAGCAGCGCCCCGGTGACGCCGCCGGCCATGCTCACCGCGAGCAGCGTGCGGTAGGAGACGCCCTCCACCTTCTGGAAGCTCTCGCGATAGCCCCAGGCGCTGGCGAAGCTCCCCGGGAAGAGCGCCACGGTGCTCGACGCGTTCGCGATGATCGAGGGCACGCCGGAGAAGACGAGAGCGGGGAAGGTCAGGAAAGAGCCTCCGCCCGCGACGGCGTTCATGCTTCCCGCCAGGAAAGCGGCCAGGGCGAGAAGCGGGTACGAGCTCATGGCTGGGCTGTATTGGATGCGGGCTGATGCTCCGGGCGGAGGAGGTCGAAGACGGTCTTCACCGGTGAGAAGGTGGCCGACGGCACCTCGACGAAGACGGTGCTCCAGCCCGCCATCGCCCCGTTCCAGAGGCCCGGCCTCTCGAGCGCTTTCAGCTCGCGTCCGTCCTTCGACTTCTTCGCGATGAACACGGTGCTGGGGTCGACGAAGGCGTCGAGATCGTGGGGGGTGCCGTCCGCCCTTCGAAGGCTGAGCACGAGGTCCACCGGATTGAAGTGGCTCGAGGCATTCCAGATCGCCCGCTGAGCCGGGCTCGAAAGGTCCACCTGGGAGGACTCCACGATCTGGCAC
>JBDSFL010000627.1:0-14411 GCA_039919545.1 Thermoanaerobaculia bacterium
TTCGTGGCGGATGCAAGGGAGAGTCGAGTCCTCTGGTGGGGGCTCGCGGCTCTCCTTCCGGTTTTGATTTATGTTCCGACTTTTCGGTACGGCTTCGTCTACGACGATGGGCCTCTCGTGCGCGAGAACGTGGCGATCCGGAGCGCTTCGAACGTTGGTCTCTTCTTCTCGCGCGATGTCGATGCGGTCTGGCGCGGGCTCGATACTCCTCAGAGCAACTACTACCGTCCTCTTTTTCTCACGGTTTCATCGTGGATCTGGGCGATCGGCGGTGAACGCCCCCTCATCTGGCATGGCGCGGTGGTTCTGCTCTTTGGCGTCTGCGGCCTTCTCGCCATGGCGGCGTTTCGCGGCGCGGGACTCTCGCCTCCCTTGGCGTTTGCGGGATCGCTGGTCTTCACGCTCCATCCGGTTCACGTCGACTCGGTCGCGTGGGTCTCGGGAATTCAGGACGTTCTCCTGGGCTTGACGGGCCTGACGGCGTATCTCGCTTATCGGCGAACGATCGATGCCGAAGATCGGCGAGCGCGCCTCGTCGCGGGCACCTGGCTCGTGCTCGCTTACGCCCTCGCGCTCCTTTCCAAGGAGGCGGCCGTGGGCCTTCTCGGCTTTTCGATCCTTGCGGCTCTGCTGCCTTCCGCGCGAGGCGCATGGCGGCGGCACGTCGTCCCCATCGTCCTTCTCGGCGGGGTGACGCTCGGCTACCTCATCGTCCGGGTCGCCGTGCTCGGCCGCCTCGCGCGTCCGTTTCCCACCGCACCCGGCCCTCTCTTGTCGCTCGCGAGCGTGCCGATCGTGGTCGCGACGTACGTGAAGCTCCTGCTCGTGCCGTTCGACGTCGCTCTGCTGAGCCCGATGCGTCCCGTTGGCTCGTTCGTGTCGCCGCTCGCGCTCACGGGCACGGCCTTGCTCGCTGTGCTCGTCGCGGCTTCTGTGTACGGCGTGCGCCGTCGTCCGGGCCTCGCGGCCCCGCTCGCCTGGTTCGCGGCGTGGATCGCGCCCTGTCTGAACCTGTGGGCGGTGAATCCCGAATGGATCGTGATGAGCCGCTATCTCTTTCTTCCGGCGCTCGCTCTCCCCTGGGCCGCATTCGAGATCGTGCGCCCCGAGCCCGGATCGCGTCGCGAGCGAGCGCTCTTCTTCGGTTTCCTCGGAATCGCTTCGGTCTTCGCCGCGACCAGCCTCGTTCGCATGAGGGACTTTCGGGACGAGGCGGCGTTCTGGGTGCGCATGCGCGAGGCCGACCCGACGAGCTCGACGGTGTGGTCCGAGACGGGCCGCCTTCATCTCGCCGCTGGCCGGAATGCCGAAGCGCGTGAGGCGCTCGAAACCGCGGTGCGGCTCGACCCGGCCGCTCTTCTCCCGAGACTTCGCCTGGCGCTCCTGGCGCTTGCAGAGGGGCGCGCGCACGACGCGGTGGAGCGGCTCCAGAAGATCGTGGCGGCGAACCCGAGCTACCTCGCGGCACAGCGCAATCTTCCGGTCGCGCTCGAGAGAGCGGGCCGGGGACGCGAGGCGCTCGCGGCGGCGCGGGAAGCGGCCGCGCTTTTTCCGGAGGATGCGGAAATTCTCTCGAATCTCGCGACGCTCGCCCGAGGCGCGGGGCAGCTTCCAGAGGCGCTCGAGGCCATGTCACGCGCGGCGCGCGTCCGACCCGGCGACGCTCGTTTCGCATTTCGGTACGCCGTTCTCCTGGCCGAGCTGGGGCGCGACGACGACGCGCGCCAGGTGATCCTCCACGCGCGCACTCTCGCTCCGGGCGAAGAACTAACGCGGCTTCTCGACGCTCTGTCCGCGCGCCTCGACGAACGGTCCCGCTGAGGCGGGCGCCGAAGGGCGCGCGACGAGTCCCGTCTCGACGAACCACGCGGCGATTCCGTCGGCCGCGATCCGATGCTCGGCAGGGCCCCAGTGGCCGTCGGGCAAGACCGTCGACGCGACTCCGCGGCGACGTTCCGCGAGAAAGCGGGGCCGAAGATTGAGATACGGAGCTCCGCGCGAGCGGACGTGCGTCTCGATGAGCGCCTCGCGCGCGGTCGGCGTGGGGTCCTTCGATTCGAGCTCGCGCAGAATGGGGAGGTCGACGACGACGGGAGTCGCGCCCATCCGGCGCGAGGTACCGAGGATCTCGTCGAGGAGGCGGAGCGTCACCTCCTCCATCTCCCGCTGCCGGGCGCCGCTTTTCCAGGAGATCTGCTGCCGGGCCAGGACGAGGAGATCGAAGAATCGCGATCGCCAGCGAAGCCGCGCGCGGCTCTCGTCGGGCGTCTGAACGGGAGTCCCCATCAGGACGAGCGCGCCCTCCTCGAGGCGGAACCTCGGCTTCTGGTAGTCGCGGAATCCGACGAGATTTCGCAGGGCGTCGTCGGTAACGTAGCCGAGAAGAACCACGTCGGGGAGGAGGCGCGCTCCTTCCTCGCGCAGCGTGATCAGCATCTGATCGTGTCCGTAGCCGTGCACGCCGAGGTTCACCACCTCGATCCCGGGGACCCTGGATTCGAGGAGCGCGGGATATGCCTCGTCGTCCGATACGCCCTGTCCGAACGTGAAGGAATCGCCGAGGGCGAGAACTCGCGTGACGTGCGCCCGCTTTCCGGCGATCTCCCGCGCGCCCCGCGCGCCAAGCGCGTTCGAGCTCACGCGGGAGCCGTACGGACCAGGAAGGCCGCGGAGACCGGCGCGGAGCGTCCAGCCGCGCGTCGGGTGCGGGGCGTCGGAAGCGAGGGCGAGGTTCGGCGGCTCCGAACCGCTCCGCGCGAGCCAGCGATACCGCCACGACGGCTCGTCGAACGGGCTGCCGATCCGATCGATGAAGGCGCTCTGTGCGAGGAGGATTCGAGCCACCCCTTCGAAAAGGAGCGCCACCGCGGCGACGTAGGTGAGCCCCGCGAGAATCCGCCGCTTTCGGACGTTCAAGCCGCGCGACCCGCCACCGGCCGACGCGAAAGCAGGATGAGTGACAGAGCGGCGACGAGGGCCGCGACGGATATCCCGAGACCCGCGGTCACGAACGAATCGCTGTAGGTCAGCTCGACGCGGTGCTTTCCCGCGGGAACGACGACACCCGAGAGAGCGAGATCGGTCCGGAGAAGCGGGACCGTCTTCCCGTCGAGCCGTGCGGTCCAGAGGTCGTCCCACGTCTGATTGATCGCGAGGAAGCTCACCTCCGG
Organism: Thermoanaerobaculia bacterium; assembly: GCA_039919545.1. GTDB lineage: Bacteria > Acidobacteriota > Thermoanaerobaculia > UBA5066 > UBA5066 > JBDSFL01. The sequence continues at coordinate 3,171 of JBDSFL010000627.1, forward strand.
ACCTGCGGCCTCGACGTCGAGCTCGACGCGTTCGGGCCGGGGACGCCGGATCTCCACGCGGCAGGGTGCGGGGGTGCGCGGCAGCGAAGCGGCGTCTTCCGGGGCGAGGGTCGCCGCGTGCGCCACGCCGCTCCGCAGCTTCAGGACCAGGTCACGCCATTCCCGCTCACCATGGACCGGCCAGAGCGTGGCGGCGCAGAACGCGAAGGCCTTCGGCGACGCGACCCGTCGCAATTCGAGAGACTCCTCGCCCCGGGGAATGACGAAGTCCCCGCCTTCGAGCCTGGATCCCGCTCGAATCTGGAGGACCGCAGCAATTCCGCGCCGCCTCAGGATCGGCTCTCCCAGCGCCGGGGTCTCCCGGAGGATCTTCTGGATCGCCATCGAGGCGCGCTGAGACCAGACGAGCTCCGTCAGATCGAAGTCGGTCTCCAGGGCCATCGGGATTCCCCAGTAGACGGGCAAGGGAGGCCTGAGAAACGTCGAATCGGGGTCGTTACCATTGGTCCAGGATGCGGCGTGAAACACCGGGCCGGGCAGAGGATTCTCCCGAAGTTGCGCGATTGCTCGCGGCAGCTCCCGATGGCGCGGGCCGGTCTCGATGAGCGGAGCCGCGAAGACCACGAGATCGGCCACGAGCAAGACGAGGAGGGCAAGAGCGAAGCCGCGCGTCGTCGTGAGCACCCCGCCGCGCCGGTCGCGAAACCACAAGATGCCGATGACGAGGATCCCGAAGGCGACGCTGATCGCGAGGTCGCGTCTCAAGGCTTGCTCGGCGAATGCCGCCATGGACAGACTTCCCCCGTATCGCGACCAGTACGAAGAGCCCGAGATCGCGCCCTGAACGAGGATCGTCCCGACGCAGGAGGCGATCAGCGTGATCAAGGCGGCGACGCCACGGATCGCGAACCGGCGAAATCGAGGACCGCCGCGGAGGACGAGGTCGAAGCCCACGCCCGCGATCACCACGAGGGGAAGCTCGAAGAGCAGCGAGAATTTTTCGGGGTATCGAAGTCCTCGAAGAATGGGGACGACCGCACGCATCGCTCGCCACGCCGGCGAGTTCGACCCGAGGGCCAGCACCAACCCGAGCCCCGAGACGAGTGCCCAGGGGGCGAGCGACCGCGGACGGAGCCGAACGAGAGCCCCGATTGCCACCAGGGCGAGCGCCGCCGTGAGAAGGCCGGGATAGATCGAATAGATGAACGGAGTTCCCTCCGCTCCATAAAAGGAACGCCCCCAGTAAGCGCCGCGTCCCAGCCACAGATGACCCAGGACCCTGGGAAATATCAGCTCGGAAATCCTCACCAGCGGAAACGACCAGACCTTCGTCATCTCTTCGGGAAGTCCTTCGGCACGAAGCGTCTTGCCGAAAAGCCGCAGTCCGGGAAGGAGAGTCGCTGCGCCCAGCAGAGTTCCGAGGGCGAGACCGGCAACCATCTTCGAACCGGCCGGGAAGAGGATGGCGCGCGAGGCGCTGCCCATGTTCCGGCTCGTCCTGCGATCCGAGAGAAGCACCGCGATCAGGAGCGGCGGCGTCATCAGCAGCGTGGACGGCTCACCGGCGAGGCATTCGAGGCCGAAGACGAGCGCGAGCGCTCCCACATCGCTCGCGCCGCCGCCGCGCGCCACGCGAAGCGTGAAGGCCAGAACGAAGGGGAGAACTGCAACCGCGAAGAGGATCGGAAGGAGATTCGTCGTCGAGATCGTGTATCCGCCGAAGGCCCAGACGAGGCCGCCGAGCGCGGCGGCGAAGCGGCTTCGTCCGAGCGTCCGCTGAAGGAAGCTCATGGCGAGTCCGGCGACCAGCACCGGCAGGATGACCTGCAACCGGAACGCCCAGGCGAACGGAAGGACGAGGAACAGCGCCGTCATCGGGTGCCACAGCTCGTGCTCCGGGTTTGCCGCAAACGGCTGGCCCTGGGCGAAGTAGGGATTCCAGAGCGGGACGGAGCCCGATTCGCTCCAGAGGCGTTTGACGAGCGACTTGGCGGGAAGGTAATACGACCAGAGGTCGCGGTTCAGAAAGACTTCGTCCCGAAACAGGGCGGTCCAGAAGAGTGCGACGGCTCCGAGGACGAGAAGGGCACCGAAGGAAACGGAGCTCCACGAAAACGAGAAGGCCGCCGGAGGGCTGCCTTCCGGACGAGGATCCTTCACCCCGGGGGTGACTAGTTCGCTTCGATCTTCGTCAGCTCGACCGGGAGGGGCGCCGGACCATTGATCGTGAGCGACCATGCGGTGAGGGTGCCCGTGCAGACGCTCGAATCATCCGCGGTGTTCAACGTCCAGATGCCGAAAGGATTGACGTTGAACGTGGACATACGGGTCGCGTTCACGATACCGGGCTGAAGAGCGGAGGTAATCGCCGCGGTCGAGGCCTGAAACGTTCCGGCCTTGGTCCCAAAGCTGGCGCAAGGCATCCCGCCAGCCGCCGCGTCATCGATGGTGACGGCGAAGTCGTCACCCGAGCCGCCACAATTGTTCCAGATCAAGGTTGCCGCGCCGGCCGGAGCGGTCAGCGAAACCGCGATGTCGCTTTCCCACGTGTGCGTGATGGCGACCGTGAGGTTCACGTCGGTCGCGACCGGTCCCCCCGCGCTCCCCACGTTCCAGTCCAGCGTGCTGTTGACGTTGCCGTTATCCGGGATCGGCAGCGGCACATTGGTGCTGGAGATCGTGACCGCGGCGTAGAGGCGAGCGGCCACCAGCGTCGCGGCGCCCAAAATCGCCAGAGCCGAGATGAACCTGTTCTTTTTCATTTCTTATCTCCTAGTCTCATCGAAACATGCTCAGGAGAACTATGGACTTTGACATTAGGCTAAGGGACTCATGGAGAAAGAGTCAAGGCTGATCGGAGGCAGAAACCGTCGGGATCCCTTCGCTTCCCCGCACGGCTTCCCGGCCATCGCTCCACACCCGAGGAGCGCGAGGAACGAAGCGGCACCCCACGAAAACGAGAAGGCCGCCCGAGGGCGGCCTTCCGGAAGAGGACCCTTCACCCCGGGGGTGACTAGTTCGCTTCGATCTTCGTCAGCTCGACCGGGAGGGGCGCCGGACCGTTGATCGTGAGCGACCAGCTGTTGAGGGTACCCGTGCAGACGCTCGAATCATCCGCGGCGTTCAGCGTCCAGGTGCCGAAGGGATTGACGTTGAACGTGGCCATCCTGGTCGCGTTAACGGTCTGAACACCGCCGTTGGTCGCCGCGGTCGAGGACTGAAACGTGCCGGCCTTGGTCGCCGAGCTGGTGCAAGGCATCCCGCCAGCCGCCGCGTCGTCGATGGTGACGTTGAAGTTGTCACCCGAGCCGCCGCAATTGTTCCAGATCAGCGTCGCCGCGCCGGCCGGAGCGGTCAGCGAAACACCGATGTCAGCATTCCACGTGTGTGTGATGTTGACCAAGAGATTGACGTCGGTGGCAACCGGGCCCCCTGCGGACCCGACGTTCCAGTTCAGCGTGCTGTTGACGTTGCCGAGGTCCGGGATCAGAAGCGGCACGTTGGTGCTGGCGATCGTGACCGCGGCGTAGAGGCGGGCCGCCGCGAGCGCCGCGACGCCCAAGATTGCCAGAGTCGAGATGAACCTGTTCTCTTTCATTTCTTAATCTCCTGCGTTTCTTCGAAACATGCTCATGTTAACTGAGGACTTTGACGCTAGGCTAAGGGACGCGCGGGGAAAGAGTCAAGGCCCAATGTTCAAGATCGAAAATTGCCCTCGATCCTGCGATGTCGAAAAGCGGGAGCCTTATGATTCCACGAGATTCCCGACCCGCCCGAACCGAAGGAGACGTATCCCCTTGAATTCCCTTCCTGGCGCTCGCCTCGCCCTCCTCGCCACGACCGTCATTCTCACCTCCTGCCACCGACCCCAGGTCGCCGGGGCCGACCCGGACGAGGTCATCGCGACGTTCACCGGCGGCTCCATCCGGCGAGGGGACGTGTCTCGCGATATCGAGCGGCGTCTCCAGAAGGATCCGCTCGGCGTCACGCTCGAGAGGCGCAAGGAGATCGTGAAGGAGATCCTGTCCCGAAAGGCCCGGATCGCCGTGCTCCTCAAGGAGGCGGAAACCGCGGGCATCCCCTCTCTTCCCCGATCGGTTTCCAGAATCCGGGCGCGCGAGAACGCGCTCCTGGCCGAAGACTGGCTCGCGACTCACGGAATCTCCGCGGCGAAGATCTCGGACGCCCGCGTGGAGGAGGAGGTCACGCGGCGCTCTTCGACGATCTCTCCCGAGACGCGCGGGTTCAGCCACATCTATCTTCGGGCCGATGCCAAAGACCCCGCCGCGGGCGAACGAGCCCGGAAGACCATGGCGGGCATCGAGCAGGAGCTTGCGGATGGAGCGGCGTTCGAGGAGCTGGCGCGTCGTCATTCCGATTCGATCACGGCCCGGGCGGGGGGGCAGGTTCGTGGGGCCGTGCGCTCCCAGCTCAAGGACGAGATGGCGGAGCAGATCTTCTCGCTCGCCGAGGGGCAGGTCGGCAAGCCCCTCGTGATGGCCGATGGAATTCATCTCTTCCGCGTCGACCGGATCATTCCGTCGAATGCCGGCGGGAAAGCCGATCTCGCGAAGTCGGTTCGACACGAGCTGGAAACCGAGGCTCTCCGAGCCGCGGCGGACGCGGAGCGCGCCAAGGCCTTCGACGAGAGCGGAGTCCTCATCGAAGAGAGCTCGCTCGCGCCCGGAGCGCCCCGTTCGGCCGTCGTGCTGACGTTCGGAACGACTCCTCTCTCTCGCGAAGCGCTGGACGACCTCGTCGCCGAGCGGCTGGTCATCGGCCGCGATCTCCGGGCCGCGGCGCGGACCCTCGTCGAGAATGCCCGTCTCGCGGTGCGGCGCCGCGAGACGCCCATCAAACCGGAGCTTGCCAACCGCCTTCAGCAGGGAACCAAGGACGTCGTGCTCTCGACGTATCGCGAGATGCTGGTCGAGGCGTTTCCCGTGACGGCCAGCCCGGAAGAAGAGGCGGCGCTGTACGCGAACGGACAGAAGTCCCTCCCCTTCTTGACGGAGCGGGTGATGGATCTCCTGTTTTTCCCGCAGGAAGGATCGTCGGTCGCGAAGGTCTACCGCGAGGGCGAGCTCGTCTCGAAGGCGCTGAGGGACGGTGCGACGTTCGACACCATTCTCACGCAGCGCGCGCGTGTCCCCCACGTCGAGGTCGTCCGGAAGCTCGACGGGGTCGATTACGCCGTGCTGAGAGCCGAGAGTCTCACTCTCTTCCGTGCCGCGGAGGGGCTGAAAGCAGGAGAGGTCTCACCCCCCGTCTATCTCTCGGGCGAGGTGCTTCGCTTCGGCCGGCCGGAACCGGTGGTGGAAGGCAAGGGGGTCGTCTTCCTTCGCCTCGTCGAAACCAGACCCGTTCCGCTCGAGAAGGCGCGCCCGCGCCTGCGCCAGGTGGTCATGGAGGCCAAGCGCGCGGACGTCATCGGAGCCATCAAGGTGCGCCTGGAGAAGAACGCGCAGCTCAAGATCCTGAGCCCCGCGGGCTGAACCGGCGGCTCCGTTCATGAAAGACGCCTTCTTCCTGCTGGGCGTCCCATCGGTTCTCGTTCTCCTCGCGCTCCTCGTGGACCGGGCACGACGGGCCGGGGGCGGGGCCGCGCTCTCGTTCGCCGGGGCGCTTGCCGTCTATGGCGTGCTCCGAGGGCTCGCGATCCAGAAGATCCTTTCACCGTTCCTCGGAAGCCCGCCTCCTTACGTGATGAACCTGCCGGTCCTCTCGTTGGGGGGAGTCTCTCTGCAGGAGCTGGTCGGATGGGGTGTCGCCGTTCTCCTCTCGTGGCGGCTCACCGAGGCGGCGCTCGACCGGGCGGGCGTCGCGGCCTCCCCGTACCGCATCGCGACGGGCGCGGCGATCGGAATGGCGCTCGTCTGTCTGGCCGTCGAGAGCGCGGCGATCGCCTCGGGCTGGTGGATCTGGACCCTTCCGATCCCGCCGGGTCCCGTGATGCGAGTTCCCTGGGTGGCCCTCCTCGATTGGTCCTTCGTGGCCTTCGATTTCCTCCTCCCGTATCTCCTGTTCGCGCGCGGCGCCCCGTGGCCCGAGCGGTTCGTGGGCCTCCTCCTCTTTCCGCTTCATTTCGTCTCGCACGGGCTCGTTCGTCCTCTCTCCGAGGCCGTTCCCCTCACCGGCTTCGACCTCGTCCACGCCGGGATCGCCGCGGTGGTCCTCTCCCGCGCGGTCTTCGGCGAGGCTCGTTCGGAGCCCGGCGATTCGAGGAGTTCCGAGCGCATCGCGGCCGCATCCGCGCTCGTCGTGGCGGTATGCACGGCGGTCGCTTCCGCTCGGGCTGGGCGGGGCGTGCTGGCTCTCGCGACATCGCTTCCGCTCGCGCTCGCGTCGATCCCCGCGTGGCTTCCTCCCCGAGGTGGAAAGCTCGGCTCGCGATCGGACGAACCCGCGGCCGCGCTGCGGGAGACCGGCTTCGTGCCCCGCCTCGTCTTCGCGTCCGCCATGGTCCTCGCGCTCACCGAGCTTCTGGCCTCGAGGATCTCGCTCGCGCGCGCGACCCGCCGGTTCACGGCCTCGGTCCTCGTCGTCGCCCAGCGGCTCGGCCGCCGCGACTGCCGCGGTGCCGAGGAAGCCTCGCGGCAGGCGATCGCGGCGCGCCCCGATCATCCGGCGGGCCACACCTTGCGCGCGCATGCCCTGGTCTGCGGCGGGCATCTGGACGAAGCGCGGACCGAGCTCACGGCGGCGCTCGACCGGGAGCCGACGTCTCGCGACGCGTTGCTCCTGGCGGCCGAGCTCGATCTCGAAAGGAACGATCCGACCTCGGCGGCAGAGCGGGCGTCGCTCGGTCGCCGCGTCTATCCCGAGGACGCGCGCTTCACGAGCCTACTCGAACGCAGCCTGATACGCCGTGACTCGGCTCGCTGACGTGAGGGTGTCGAATCCGGAGATCGATCCGGCGCCTTCGACCATCCCTCCATTGGAGCGCAGGGTGACACGCGGGCTGATCCTCGCGATGCTCCTCGTCGCCCTGTTCCTCGCGTCCTGGGGAGCGCTCACCGACAGTCTCACGACCGACGAGCGAAGCCATCTCGTCTCCGGGATGGCGCCTCTGGTGACAGGGGATTTCCGGATGAGCCCCGACCATCCCCCCCTCGCCAGGATGTGGGCCGCGCTCCCGCTCCTGGCGGTCCGATCCGAGTGGCCGCCGGCGGAGGGGTCCGGATGGCACGAGGGAGATTTCTTTCGATTCGGGTCCGAGTGGCTGGTGACGCGGAACGAAACGCGCCGGCTCCTTCTCCCCCCGCGCGCGGGGATGATCGCGATCCTGCTCGCCACGATCGCGCTCACGGGTGCGCTCGCCGCGCGCCTCTTCGGACTGCGAGCGGGCCTTCTCGCGCTCGCGGCGGCCGCGCTCGATCCGATGCTGCTCGGCAACGGACATCTCGTCCTCGCGGACGTGCCGCTCGCGGCCGCGGTGCTCGCCGCGCTGCTGGCGCTGCAGCGTTTCCTCGAGCGTCCCGGGCTCCTGCGGGGAAGCGCCGTGCTCGGCGCGCTCGCGGCGGCCGCGCTCGTGAAGTTCTCGTGGCCGCTCGTTCTGCCGTCTCTCCTGACGATGGCGATCGTGGGAGCCCGACGCGGTATGCCCGGAGGGCGCCGCCCGCTCGCGCTCCTGACTCTGGGCGCAGCGATCCTGCTCCCGGCGGCGATCTGGGCCGCTTACGGATTTCGGGAGTCGGCATTCGCGCCGGGTGCCGAGCCGGACGCGCTGATGTATCGGGCGAGCGACCCAGGGCATCCGCGCCCCGAGACGATGAGCGACGCCTGGCAAACGGTACTTCACGACCCGCTCACTGCCGCCCCTCGCCGCACGGCGGCCGCCGCGTTCGTCCGCTTCGCGCACGAACGGCACCTCCTCCCCGAGGCGTACCTTTACGGCATCGCCTACGTCGAGAAGAAAGCGACCCTGCGCAGCGCCTATCTCCTGGGCCGCCATTCCATGACGGGTTTCCGAAGCTACTTCCCGATCGCGTGGGGCGTGAAGACGCCGCTGGGGCTCCTCGCGCTCTTCGCTCTCGGGCTCGCGGCGCTCGTGGCGGGGAAAGCGCGTCCGAGTCCGACGAATCCGACGAACCCGACGATCCCGACAGTCGCGCCGCTGGCCACCGGAGCGATCGTCTTCGTTCTTCTTTACGGAGCGGCGGCGATCGCTTCGCATCTGAACATCGGCGTGCGTCACCTCGTGCCGATCGAGCCTTTCGTGCTCGCGATCGCCGGAGCCTCCGCCGCATGGCTCGCCACGCGGTTTGGACGCATCGCGGTGCTGGGCTCGTTTCTCGCGCTGTTCGGCGCGACCTCCGTCTCGGCCCCTCATCTCCTCGGTTTCTTCAACCTCGCGGCGGGAGGCATCGAGGGCGGGCCGCGCTTCGTCGCCGATTCGAATGTGGATCTGGGCCAGGACCACGAGCGCCTGCGCAGCTGGATCGCCCGCCATCCGGACGAGCACGTGGTGCTGGCGCCCTTCGACGAGTCGATCGTCCCGAGAGATCTCGACCTCCCGCTCCTCGTCTCCGACGATCCGCGCCGGACGCTCGCTCCCCTCGTGCCCGCCACGTACGTGGTCAGCGTGAACGTGCTCCTCGGCATCTATCAGCCGGCAGTGCGCGACGCGGCCTGGGGCGAGGGTGGACTCCTCCCGGCGTATCGCCGGCTCCTGGCCGATCCGAACGCTGACGTGCGCACGCTCGACGGCTTCCGGCGCGTCCGACTCCTGAATCGGCTGGCTCATCGCGACCCCGACGATCGCGTCGGCGCGTCGTTGCGGCTCTTCCGGCTCTCCCCGACATCTCTCGCGGAGCTTCTCTCGCCATGACGGGCGCTTCGCCTGTCCTCGCCGCGCGCCTCCCGCCGTTCACCAGGCTCCGCGCCGCGCTCTTCGCCGGGCTCCTCCTGGTCACCGCCTTCGTCTGGGCGCCCGTGCTGCGAAATGGATTCGTCTGGGACGACGGCGGAAATTTGATCGGGACCGCCGCACAGCGGGGGCTCTCGCCCCGCGGGATCGCCTGGGCGTTCACGACGTTCCAGGCGGGCCACTATCAACCTCTCACGTTCGTGTCGTACGCCGTCGACGACCTCGTGAACGGGGGCACGCCGGCGGGCGTGCATGCGACGAACCTGATGCTCCACCTGCTGGCGATCGTGCTGGTGGCCCTTCTCGCCGAGCGCCTGCTGAAGAGAGCGGGCGAAAAATCCATGGGCTTGCGTACCTTCGCCGCGTTCGTCTCGGCGGCGATCTTCGCGCTGCACCCGATTCACGTGGAGTCGGTCGCCTGGGCGACCGAGCGCCGGGATCTCCTGAGCGCGGTGCTGCTCCTCGGGGCCACGCTCGCGTGGCTTCCCGCCGAACCCGGCCCGCCACGCCGGTTGAGGGCCAGCGCCCTTTTTCTTGCCGCGCTCCTCTGCAAGGCTCAGGTCGGATTCCCGATCGCCCTGCTCGCGCTCGACGTCTGGCCTCTGCGCCGCAAGCGTACCGACGCGCTGCCGGCCTTGATCGAGAAGCTGCCGCTCTTCCTTCTCTCCGGGCTCTTCTCCGTGACGGCGTTCCTGGCTCAGCGTTCGGCGGGGGCACTCACCTCCGTGGCCGAGCAGCCGGTTCTTTCCCGCATCTCGCAAGCGGCCTACGGCCTTGTCTACTACGTCGTCGCGCACGGCTTCACGTCGTTCTCGCCGCTTCACGAGCGGCCCGTGCCTCTGAACGCGCTCGAGCCCCTCTTCGTGCTCGCGGCGCTCACGGTCGCCTTCGCCGTGGGAGCGCTCGTTCTGCTCCGACGTCGCCTGCCCGCAGGCCTCGCCGCGTTCATCGCCTTTGCGGGAATCCTCCTTCCCGTTCTGGGCTTCGTCCAGAGCGGCGTTCAGCTCGTGGCCGATCGCTACGCGTATCTGGCCGGGGTGCCGCTCTGCCTTCTCGCCGGAAGCGGAGTGGCGCTGGCGTGGGCGCGGCTCCGATCGCCGGGCGCCCGGCTGGCGGCTGGTGCTCTCCTGGCGGCGCTCCTCGGCGTGTGGTCCGTCGCCACGCGCGCGCAGATCGCGGTCTGGCACGATGACGAGACGTTGTGGAGGCGGGTGCTCGCTCGCGCCCCGTCGGCGCTCGCCGCCAACAATCTCGGCAACATCCTTCTCGCGCGTGGCGACGTGAAGGAAGGAGTTCTCTGGCTCAAGAATTCCCTCGACGTCGTGCCGACGTATCACCGTCCGTGGCGCCCGCTCGCCTTCGCGCTGTCCGCGCACGCGGAGTCTCTCTCGCCCCTCTTCTGCCGCGACCTGGCTTTCACTCTCCGGCGCGCGGCGGCGACCCGCCCCTCATCGGCTCTGGCCCGAGATGTGGTGCTCTCCGCGGAGACGCTCGCGAGACCGGCCCTCCGCTCTTCCCGATGAGTGTCCGGAGCCTCGCCACGTCCGCATTCGCGGGGGCCTCGCGGGCGAGCGCGTCGGCGAAGCGGGACGCTTCGGCGAGACGTCCGCGCGCGGCGAGAAACAGAGCCCACCTCAGGCGGGTTCCGAAAGACTCCGGCTCGCGGCGCATCGCCTCGACATAGGACGCCTCGGCTTCACCGGTCCGGCCCAGACCTTCCAGCGCCTCGGCCTGCATCCTGAAGGACGCGCCGCTCCTGGGATACGCAGCGACCAGGCGTCGGGCGATCTCGAGCTGCTCGACGCGATCTCCGCGCCGAGAGGCGAGCGCGAAGAGACGTGCGAGCGAGAGGGACCCTTCCGGATTCCGACGGAGCGCTTCGAGGTAGGCCGCGCGGGCCTCCGGGTCCCTTCCGCGAAGCTCGAGAACGCGCCCGAGCCCGATGGGAACTCCGTGATCGTGAGGAAACTTCTCGAGATCGAGGCGGAAGAGGCGCTCGGCTTCCTCGAGCTCGCCCTTCGCGAGCGCCTCGTAGGCGCGCTGGCGGCCCTGAAGCGTGTCGATTCCGTCCTTCGGATCGAGGCCCGCCTCGCCCGTTCGCTCGCTGCCGCTCAAGTAGCCGAGCGCGCGCAGCTTCGCGCTCGCTTCGGCGTCGGGACCGCGCGCCGGGCCTCGCGAGAGCGCCGCCAGCTCTTTTCCCCGCGTCGAGACGAGGTCGCGAAACAGCGCGGTCTCGCGAGGCCGTTCGGCCAGCAGGTTGTGCGACTCGGCGGGATCGAGCCTCGTGTCGTAGAGCTCGGGGCGGGGCGCTTCGATGTATTTCAGGGCGCCGCGCCGCACGCTCGTCAGGGGCGCCCAGCCGAGCGTGCGCT